>JADLKP010000091.1 GCA_016838945.1 Methanobrevibacter sp. | reverse complement strand
GCATTAATATATTTTTTTTATTGTATATTATTATTGTATATTTTTTGTTATCGTATATCTTATTGTTTCATTGGTTTACTACTAAAACATTTAAATAATATAAAAAATATAACAATTGTTATAACATTATTTTCGGATTTGTTTTAGAAAAAATGAAAGGAGGTAAAGAAATGTGTGAGATCTTTGGTTTCAGTTCATCAAAAGAAGAAGAGCTTAATGATTATCTAAGAGAATTCTATAGTCATTGTGAAGAGCATCCGCATGGTTGGGGATTAGCTATTTTAGATCAAGATAAATACAGCATATTAAAAGAACCTGTAAAGGCTCGCAGCAGCATCATGCTTGGAAATATTTTATTGAATCCGATTGTTTCTAAAACTGCTTTAGCACACATTCGTTTCGGCACTATTGGTGTTAGGGATTTCTATAATTGCCATCCTTTTGTTAAAAAAGATAATTCCGGTAGAAGATGGACTCTTATCCATAATGGGACTGTTTTTGACTGTCCGGACTTATGTAAATATAGCACAATGGAAGAAGGGGAAACAGATTCTGAAAGAATTCTTCTAGCTATTGTTGATTTAATAAATAGTTTTGAATCTTTTAAGGGAGAACCTTTAAGTTTGAAAGAGAGATTTGAAGTAGTCTCTGACTTAATAAGTTTCATGGCCTTATCCAATAAATTAAATTTAATATTTTATGATGGCGAGCAAATGTATGTTCACACAAATTATAAAGATTCATTATATTATTTGAAAACAGAAAATAGCGTTTTCTTTTCAACTCAAGCTTTAGATTCCAAGGATTGGAAAGAGGTGCCATTAAATACTGTACTCTCATTTTTAAATGGAGAGTTATTGTTTGAAGCAAAACCCCATTCTTTTGAATATATTGAAACCGAAGAGCAGCTCAGGTTCATTGAGAATTTTGCTAATTCTTTAAGTACTGATGCTGATGAGGATTATGTTTGGTAATGGTCTCATAAGCTAAGGTTTTATAATATGTTTGTTTGAAGAGGATTTGTAGTTATTAAAAAATTAGATCATTAAATGTTTTAGAAATGGGGAATATTATTCTATTTAGGAATAATTTAAATAAAATGGGGGCTGCATTAAATGGCAGATGATGCAATTACTGATGAAATGATAAGAGAGAAAATTTGTCAAATGTTTTTGGAATCCACTAAAAAATCTAAAAAGGAGTATATTGGGATTGAAATTGAAATTCCAATAATTAATCTTAATAAGGAAGCAGTGGATTTTGACATAGTTCATCGTGTAACTGAATCATTCAAGAATCACTTTAATTCATTTGAAGTTGAGGGCATAGATTATGATGGAAACATTTATGCTTTAAGAAATCGTGAAAATGATGACATTGTATGCTATGACTGTTCATATAACAATATAGAATTCGCTATGGGCAAGGAAGAGGACTTGTTCACCATCAATGAAAGATTTAGGGAGTATTATGCATTCATTAAAAAAGAGTTTGAAATGCATGATCATACCTTAAGTGGCATGGGGATAAATCCTTATAGAAAATACAATAATGAGATTCCAATTCCAAATGAAAGATATCTGATGCTTTATAATCATTTAAAGTCAGCTGACAATTATGCAGATTCATTGATGTATTTCCATGATTACCCTGGATATGGAATGTTTTCAAGTGCTTCTCAAGTTCAATTGGATGTTCCATATGGTGAGTTGATTGAAAATATAAATGTATTTTCCAAACTAGAGCCTATTAAGGCATTATTGTTTTCCAATTCAGTCCTTTTAGGGGATAATGAAGATTATGTTTGCTTTAGGGATAATTTATGGGAGTATAGCACTCATGGTATCAATCCCCATAATATCGGAATGTATGATATTGAATTTGAGGATATTGGCGAATTGATTTCCTATCTTGAATCCTTAAACATTTATTGTGTAATGCGTGATGGAATTTACATTAATTTCCCTTCCATGCCTTTAAAGGAATATTTCAATAGCGACACTATTGAAGGAGAGTACTATTGTAAAGGAAATTATAGGAACATTGAGTTCAAACCATCTTTAGATGATATTGAATATTTGAGGGCATTTAAATTTATCAATTTGACTTTTAGGGGAACTTTGGAGTATAGAAGTGTCTGCACTCAACCTATCAAAGACTCCATGTCTGTTGCAGCTTTTCATGTGGGCTTGAAACATAAAACCAATGAACTGGAAAAGCTGTTTTTTTATGCTCCTATATTTCACGATTGTTATAACATAACAGAGCTTCGTAAATTATTTATAAAAACTGAATTGCCAAGTTCAATCGATAAGGATGAGGTATATGGCCTTGCAAGAGATGTCTTGGATTTGGCAACAGAGGGTTTGAAGGAAAGAGGTCTTGGTGAAGAAATATTTTTGGAACCGTTATATAGAAATGTGGAAGAAAGAACAAATCCTGGAAAAAGGATATTGGTTTCTTTGGAAGAGGGAGTTAGTTTAGAAAAAATCATTAAATATTATGGTGATTTATAGTAATATATAGGATGATTAAATGGATAGAATATTCAATTTATATCAATTGCATAGGAATGCATGTGCAGAGGATTTAAAAAAAGGATCCTTTGGAATAGAATGGGAAGGATTAAGAGTCCGTGGAAATGGAGAGTTGTCACTTAGTCCACACCCTGAAGTGTTTGGAAACAAATTATCAAATCCATACATTACAACAGATTTCTCAGAAAGCCAAATAGAAATCATTACTCCGGCATTTGATACAATTGATGAAGCTTTTTCCTTCTTTTCATTCATGTCTGATCTTGTTAACAGCTCTTTAGATGATGATGAGTTTTTGTGGTTCCAGTCATTGCCTTGCATACTCCCGGATTCAAGCAAAATTCCAATTGCAAAGTATAAAGGAAAGGAATTGGCTGAAGAGTCAATGGAATATAGGAAAGGTTTGGCTAAAAAATATGGGCTTAGAAAGCAATTGATATCAGGAATTCACTTTAATTTTTCATTCAAGGATGAACTGATAGAAAAGTTGTATGAGAATATAGACCTTAGTGAAATAGAAAATGATAAGGATTCAAGGATTTCATATCAGGAATTCAAAAATATGGTCTATTTAAAGATATCAAGGAATTACATCCGTTATGTTTGGCTTATAATCTATCTCACCGGCTGTTCTGTTGCAGCTCACAGTACATTTACTCCTGAATGTACCGATTTGATGGAATGCAATGATGATTATGGGGGAGTATATAGTGAAAGAGGTCCTTCATTCAGGAATGCATCTTGTGGTTATAAGAATTTAGAGCATTTATATCCGCATTATGATTCAGTGGATGCCTTTACAAGTGACGTTCAGTCCTTCATTGATGAAGGTAAGCTCTCACAGGCCAAGGAATTGTATACTCAAATCAGATTAAAACCTAAGGACCCAAGAGATTTGCTTTTATCCTTAAGGAATGATGGAATTCAATATATAGAAATAAGGACATTGGACATTAACCCATTTTATAAATGTGGCTTAATCAAAAAAGATATGGAGTTTCTTCATTTATTCCTCATATATTCATTGATTGCTGATGAGTCAGATTATGAAAATTGGCAAGAGGAATCTATTTACAATGAGGAAATGGTTGCTGAGGCTGCTTATGATTATAATATGAAATTGCTTAAAGATGGTGAGGAAATCACTCTGGAGGAATGGGGATTAAAGATTCTAGATGAAATGGATGAAATGTGCAGAACATTGGATATTGGTAGTCAATCTCTTATAGATTCAATGAGGCAAAGAGTTGTGGATTCATCCTTGACATATGGAAAGGGACTAATTAAGCTAGTAAAAGAAGAAGGATATATCAATAGTCAATTGAAATTGTCTCAAATTAATAAATTATCAAGCAAGTATCTTTTAGAGCACAGGGACTTATTGAATAATGAAAAATATAAAGAATATGTTCCTATTGCACTTCAAGGGGCTAAAAAATAATTTTTCAATATAATTAATCTATTTTCTAAACTTGACCCCTGCTTTGAATGCATCAGCTATTTTATCTCCTACTTGGTAGTAGTCATATAGGACATCATCATAGACTATTGGATTAAGCAATTTCAAATCAACTTTGCCCTTTTTCCCGATAACATCTTCATCTGCTTGAATGTTTACAATTTCGCCAGTTATTTGAGTGTGGCTTCCCACTTCTACAATATTCATGACTTTGCATTCAACGGAAACCTTCATTTCATTTATGATTGGTGCGTTTACTTTTTCTGCTTTTGTTGTAGTGAAACCTACTTTTTCAATCTTATCAACATCATATCCTGATGCAATTCCAATATAATCTGTTTCTGCAACTTGGTCTATTGTTGGGAAACCTAAAACAAACTCTTTTCTTTCCAATATGCTTTTAAGAGTCTTTCGCTTAGCGGTTGAATTGATTGCAATCATCACAGCAGGAGGGTGATGGCTGCACATTGCAGCAAATGCAAGTGTACATGAATCGGCCTTTTCATCTTCATCATATGCAGAAGCGATAACTGCAGGAGATGGATACATCATTGCCCTTGGATTTAAATTAACTTTATTTGACATTTTTCACCAGATTATTATAATGATTATTTTTTAGATTTTAATGTTTTTCATGAAGTTTACATGATCGATATATTTTCTTAAAACCTCTTCAACGGTTCCTTCATCCTTAACAAGCTTTAAGCCTGCATCTTCGGAATAGATTGCAGCTTTAGGGCCAAATTGCTCACAGATGCATACTTCACAGTCTTCGATTGCTTTTATGATTTTTGGATTTTGGTGTTTCATATCCACTTCTATTTCAACATTCCTTTGGTCTATGAAATTAAATTCATCCTTTTCTTCATCATATTCATAAACATATAATGATCTTGCTTTTCCAAAGTGCAAGTCTACGTTTTCCCCATTTGATGATGCAACAGCGATTCTCATATTTTCACCTTTTTTCTTATTTCCAATTGTTGTAAATCAATGATTCTATCTTTTGATTATCCTCAGAGTATGTGTTTTGATTCATGATTATGAATAGTTCATCTGCATATTTCAATTCCAAATCCTCATCTGGAATTAAGGTGTTTCCACTTCTTACAATTGAAACGACCATTGCAGATTTTGGAATAGGAAGCTCCCAGATTTTAGTTCCGATCAATGCACAATCCATTGGCACAACATACTCTTCCAAGACGCTTTTTGTTTTATCGAAGTCGATTCCTTTGTTCTTTTTAAGCAATCTCATAAGCAATGTTTCATAGATTGGATCATTTCCAAGGATTGTTGGAATGATATATGCAAGGATTGTCACAACCATCATTGCTACAAGGGAATTTGTCACTCCGGTCATTTCTGCAATCAATACAACTGCTGTAATTGGAGTTCTCACTGAACTTGCAAACATCGCAGCCATTGAAATCATGATGAACTTATATGCCATCATTGGGTCCAATCCAAATATGGGAATTACAATTGCACTGAATATCGCACCGATATACGCTCCAATGACAAGAACTGGGTAAAATATTCCTCCAGGTGCACTGGAACCGAAACAGAATATCAATAGAAGATATTTTCCAATTAAAAGGACAATCAAAATGGATAATGGAGGCAATGTATACTCTATCAAATGCATCATTGAGTGTCCTCCACCAAGCACATTAGGCAATATTAGACCTACCATTCCTGTTACGAGGAATACGATGATGTATCTCACTTCCAATGGCAGGAAGCTTAATTTATCCCACATTTCAGAAGCCTTTATCATTCCTACATTATAGAGATAACCTAAGATTCCTATGATGATTCCTAAAATAATCAATAGGTAGAAAAATTCTAATGGAAGATTCAATGATGTGAATGGGAATATTGGGCTTTGTCCAAAGATGGCTTTTGATACCAAGTCTGCAACTACTGCTGAAACCAATCCTACAATGATTATTGACCTGTCAAAACCTTTGTTTATTTCCTCTAAGGTAAAGATGAATCCTGCAAGAGGGGCACTGAAAGTAGCAGAGAGTCCTGCTCCGCTTCCACATACCAATAAACGCTTTTCATCGGTTTTGCTGTTTGGCAAGTATTTTGAAACACCTTTTGCAGCCATTGCTCCTAATTGTACAGATGGCCCTTCCCTTCCTAAGGAAAGTCCTCCAAGTGCTGTAAGGGTTCCGCCAATAAACTTGGCCACTAATGTTTTCCACCAGCAAACATCAAAGTATCCTTTCACTTCACCCATTACTATAGGTATCCCACTTCCTAGGCTGTCAGGATCCCATTTCATCAAAAGAGCTGTTATAAAACCCATGACTGCAAGCATTGCAAACCATGCAACAGTAAGCAGGAAGTCTCCTTGTATGTACTTCAATGTAGAAAATAAGATATTTTCAGAGTTGTCTAATCCAAATCTGTATAAGGATACCACCAATCCTGAGAATAAACCGATTAAGATAGCTTCTATAATTAGCTTGATGTAATATTTTGAATCTTCTACATTCAATCCTAATGTTTGCTTAATCATTTTCATGGTTTGCCTCAAGTTTAGTTTTGGGATTTAATTTTAATTTTAATTTAATATTTTATTTTAATTTAATATTTTATTTTAAATTAATTTTTTTTAAGTTAGATTAAATATAATTTAAATGCATGATTCTATTCTTTGATTTTATTGATTAATTTAGCCACATTTGTACCAAACAACCGTATGGTATCAATTCCTTCTTCATCTTCAAGTGCAGTTCCTTCAGGGCCTGCTGTAACCATATTCCAGTATGTGGAGCCAGGTATGATCATTCCATTTATTGGGAAAAACATGGTCATTTCCTGTAGGGTCAATGTTTGCCCACCTCTTCTTGCTACAGTGATTGGGCCGCCTACCATCCAATCAAGGAATTTATCTCCTCCTCTGGAAACTTTTCCGATTCTTTGAAGGGCAGACATGATGTCCCCACGTGCAGTACCGAAGTAAACAGGTGCAGCAGGAATGAAACCGTCAGCTTCCCTGATCTTATCAATGATTTCATCCAAACCGTCATCTAAAATACAGTTTCCAGTTTCAGCGCATGTTCCGCATGCAATGCAGGATTGGATGTTCTTATATTTAAGTGAAATGATTTCAGTTTCAACCCCTTCAGCTTCAATGGCTTTTGCACATTCTTTTAGAACCATAAGGGTATTGCTGTTTTTTCTTGGGCTTCCATTTAATAGTATAACTTTTGCCATAGTATCTTCCTTAGAATAATCTTTATTTTTTTCATTTGTTTGATTTATTTATCTGATTATTTTTGATTAATTGATTGATTAATCAATTAAGTTATTGTTTATCTGGTTACTCCACCAAATCCTATTAATGTGTCGATGCAATTTTCAATTGCCTCTTCATTCAATGATATGATTTTAAACGTATAGCTGATTTCATTTTCCTTGATAGGCTCTCCTTTGTAGATATCAATTATTATCACATCAACAATATTCTCAAATGTTTTTAGTGTGTCCTTAATAACGTGCGGATTTGATTTTCTATTGAAAATGGCGCTTATGTCCCTTGTGTGAATTTTTTGATTGTTAAGCTTCCATTTGTAGAACTCTTCATCATTCAATTTTCTCACATTGGATATCTTAAGCTTTTTGACCTTGCCGTTTTCATCCTCCAAATATAGGAAGTCCACATCGATTTCCTTGATCGTTCCTACATGGATTGTATCTGAATAGATATGTTTCAATCCCACTTCACTTCCGATGGATTGAAGGAGAGTATTATACTCTTCTGTAATCGCATTGATTGCCTTGTCACTTCTTCCTAATGCCGCTTGAATGTCTCCCATATGTTTGGTTGCCTTAAGTGCAATTTCAACAAATTCATCTTCATCTTCCTTTGTCAAGGCATCTTTCAATTCGCTCATTGAATCAAAGAGAGCCTGTCTGATTTTTTCTCCACGCTTGTTTTCATGTTGGATGGAATAGGTAAGATATGGATTTTGGGATACGATCCTAGCTATTGTATCTATCATCAAATTGTAAATTGGGCTTTCGTAGTTTTCAGTATCCCTGATGTCCACTTTAAGCCTTTCAATAGCTGAAGCGGTGGAAATATATGAAAAGTGAGTCAAGACCTGCACGATTCCCATCATATCATCATGATGAGCGGCTGTTGTTTCAACTATTCTCATTCCTTTGTCTTCAAGGAACTCGTAGACTTTAGGATACCATTCTCCTTTTTCAATTGGTGTAAGGACTATTATCTGTCCTTTCAAATCAGTGGTTCTTGGACCGAATACCGGGTGAGTTGGAATGAACTCGACGCCATCATTCAAGCATTCCTTCATTTTTTTGCTTGGCCCTTCCTTGACTGAAGTCACATCCATCATCAATGATCCTTCCTTCATGAACGGAGCCAGTTCCTCTATAACAGGTTCAGTGCTTGAAATAGGAACGGAAACAATTACGATGTCACTGTTTTGAACTATCTTCTTATTGTCATCCGAATATTTTATTCCAAGGTCTTCGCTTACTTGTTCTCCTACTATTGCATCTCTTCCGGTAACTGTGACATCAAAGCCAAAGTCCTTCAGATACCATGCAATGGTTCTTCCTAAACCTCGTGTTCCACCAATAATTCCAATTTTCATATTATTACCCAGATTATGGTTTTTAAAATTACTTAATTTTATATATTATCGATAATCATAATTTATATTGTTCTAT
This sequence comes from Methanobrevibacter sp., assembly GCA_016838945.1. Classification (GTDB taxonomy): domain Archaea; phylum Methanobacteriota; class Methanobacteria; order Methanobacteriales; family Methanobacteriaceae; genus Methanobrevibacter. Next base: position 6 of record JADLKP010000091.1, on the reverse strand, counting down.
AGTAAA
>JADLKP010000090.1 GCA_016838945.1 Methanobrevibacter sp. | reverse complement strand
AATTTTTATTATTTTTATAATTTTGTTTGATATGATTAGATTAATATTTTATGATATTTTTCGAACTCAAAATTTATAAAAATCAATTTATGAAATTAGGAATTTGTGAAATATTAATCTAATTATATTAATTAATTATTTTATAAACTAGTTAAGGTGTTAACTTGATAGAATCTATCTTAGAAAAAGCTAAAAATAGAGAAAAGTTAAGTAAAGATGAGTTAATTCAATTATTCGAAATAGATGATGAGGAAAATTTAAAGAGATTATGCAAGATTGCATGTGACATTCGTAACGAGTGTTCAGATGTGATCAAATTAACTTCAACCATTCATCTTACAAATAAATGTCAAGTTCAACCAAGATGTAAGTATTGTGGGTTTGCTGCAAAAACTTCCTCAATTGGATATTATAATGCATTCTATAAATCTGATGAGGAAATACGTCAGGCAGCATTCTGCGTTGAGAAATCAGGCATTCCTAGAATTAGCTGTTCTGGAGGACATGGTTATAAAGGCAAGCAGGCAGTCAATGCTGCAAGAATCGTAAAAGGTGAAACTTCACTTGAAATCTTGGTTAATGTAGGTGCTGACTTAACTCAAGAGGCAGTGGATGAATTAAAGAAATGCAATGCGGATACTGTTTGCTGTAATTTAGAAACCATCAATGAGGATGTTTTTAATTTCGTAAAGCCTGGTGAAAAGTTATCAGACCGCATCAACATATGTCAAATGGTATCAGATGCAGGAATAGGATTGTCCTCTGGCCTATTGATTGGTCTTGGTGAATCTTATGAAGATAGGGTTGACCATTTGATCTTCCTAGGTACCTTTGATACTTTAGAGGAAATACCTATAATGGGATTCAATCCTTATGTGGACACTCCAATGGAAAATCATCCTCCATGTTCAATCGAAGAGCAGTTAAAGACAATTGCAATTACAAGGATTATGTATCCGAGAATTAGGATCACTGTTCCCACACCGACCATCGGGCCTGAAAATGTTGAACTTCCATTGCTTGCAGGAGCCAACAACTTGGCAACTGTAATTCCGGAGGATTATCCTTTGGTTGTAAAAGGTGTCGGAAATCCTGAATATGGCAATTTGCATGAAGTGATTTCAGTAGTTGAAGATTTAGGTCTTGAAGTTCAGCTTCATGCTTAAAATCTTGATAAACTCCAATGATTTTTGATGCATTGGTTTCTATCAGCTTTTATTTATTTTTTTTAGATTTTTAGTTTCATTAATTTCAATTTTATTTTGGTGAAAAAAATGGCCTTTGAAGAAAGTATTAGGAAAGCTTCCACACAATCTTATGAGGGTACTCGTAAAGGGGATACCGTAGAGGAAATTAAGGAAATTCAAAATTATATCAGGAATGCGAAGATTGTTGTTCCAAACAAAAATGGAATTAAGGTGGAGGTCATCAATGAAGTTCTCAAAAAATTCAATATCCCTCCGGCCGAATATTTACATGTCAATACCAATTATGCTGATTTTAGCAGAACTCCAGCTATCTCGAAGGCCATGATAGCCATAGACCAGTCTGATGCAGATTTGGTTATTGCTAGAGGTCGTTTGGGAATTCCTGGCTCCGGTTCCTTTTTGGTTTTTATGGACAACAAGTCCCGAATTCTCACTGCCGCTTCTTCACCATCACATGTAATTCACAAGCAATCTTTAGAAGAGACAGTCTATAAGGAAACATTGGAAGCGTTAAGGAAAGTGGGCTTTGAATGTGATGATGATATTTGATTATTTGATTTCAGATGGTTTAAATGGATAATAATGATTATGATACAGGAATAAGTTCAGAGGTTTTTACAGTAAAATCAAACATTAGATTGATTGATATATTTAATTGGATTTTGGAAAAGAAAGCAAATGCTGTATTGGGCTTATTTCATAGGTTAAATGATGATGGAATTATAAATAAGGAAAGTTCCATTGTAATTATCGGAACCTATTTAACTGGAATAGCCATTGCAAAATACTTGTCATTTAATGATTTTAGTGATATTTTTATTGTGGATATCTATCCTCATTTGGAAGGATTGATGGATTCCAAATTAGGAAATCCCATAATTGGTGAAGGAATGAATGAAGAAACCCCCTTTAAAAACTTTAAGAACATCAAATTCTCTTCAGATTTGGATTTGATCAATAATGCCGATGCTGTCATTGACACCACCGGTTTGGGCGGAATAAATGAAAGCCAGTCCGAATCTATTTTTACAAAGGTGTTCCTAATTGAAGATCCTCTAGCTGAAGAAAATGATGCTTTGCTTAAGGATAAGAACAACATATATGATAGGGCAAATATGGTTAATTCCTATAACAAGTATGTTCTCAAAACCAAAGGATTGGATACAAAGACATCTGGGACCATGACTTTTGCAATAGATGTCTTAAGGCAATCCATGAATATGATATTGGCTAAGGACGGAGTTCTTTATTGTTCCTCTGAAATGACATTCTATGAGGAAATCATCTTCAAGGAAAAGGATTTGGAAAAATTCTTCAGATTGGTTGAATCACCAGTCATTAAGGTTTCAACAATTCTGCCATTTGACTGTGATGGCATAATCAATGAGTTTATAGACAAGATACATTCAGAAGTATTAGTTAGGTGGTAATATGTTAGCAAATGATATTTTTAATATTATAGATGAATTGGTGCCTCGAAAATATGCATTGAAAAATGACAATGTAGGGTATTACAGCAAGACTTATGAAAATTTGGATATTAAAAATATTAAGGTTTTGATGGATTTGTTGCCTGAAGATGATTTGAAATTCGATGAGGGGGACCTTATTATTTCACATCATCCACCATTATTCATGCCTAAGACTCCAACATATGTTGTTCATTCCAATTGGGACATCATAAATGGAGGTTCAAATGATGCTTTAGCCTATTATTTGGGTTTGAAGCCAATTTCCATCTTTCATAAGAAAACGGGCATTGGAAGAATCTGCTCTTCAACAAAGACATTAGACCAGTTTTTAGCTTTGATTTGCTATAAGTTCGGCCCTGAAAATGTACGGCTGGTTCATGATGGCGATTTTGACAAGATGCTTAGGAAGATAGCTATTGTATCCGGTTTTGGATTGAGCAATAAGGAGTTTATTAAATTGGCGAAAGACAGGTCTGTTGATGCATTTGTATCTGGAGACTTAAATCATTCAAATGCGATTTTAGCCAAGAAGTTAGAGGTTACATTAATTGACATATCTCACCATATTATAGAACTTCCAGGTTTATTCGCATTAACGCAATTGCTGAAAAATGATGATGAGATTGATGTTCCTGTTGAAATGGTAGACACAGGAGTTCCATGGAGATATATCTCTGCGGATTTTTAAGTTTTTTTAAAATTTTTTTAAATGATTAATATTTTTATAATAACCGGTCTTTAATAATAATTAATTTTGTTTTTATAATTCTCAAATTAATAATTTTCAAATTTATAATTTTCAAATTTATAATTTAATGAATGTGATAAAATGATTCAAGAAATGGAAAATAATTTGATTCCAAAAGGAAGTATAGATTTAGTTGGATTTGGTAGATTGGGCTTAAGAACCGGTATAAATCTTATTCAAATTCATAGGGGTGGCCCTGCTAAAATAACAGTTATCGATGGTCAAAAGATTTCAGAATCTGATATTATATTTTTATTGAAAGGTGCTGAGGTAGGGGCCTATAAGGCTGATTTCTTAAAAAAGCTTTCCACTCATCCTACTGATTTCAGAGAAGTCGTTTCCATAACAGAAGACCTTTCTGAAGATAATATTGATTTAATCACTGGTGATGTTGTAATTATTGAAATTGCTGGAGGAAATACAATACCTACAGCTGCAAAAATTATTAAGAAGGCACATGAAAACGGTTCCAAAACAATAGGGACTGCTGGAATCTTTGGTATAGGTGATGAAGAGATTGTCGTTAAGGACATTTCTGAATTTGACGATTCCAATCCTGCAGTCAATGAATTAAGAAAAGAGGGAATTGTAAAGGACCATCTGATTTTAACTACAAGCACATTTATTCGTGATGCAATTCCAATCACTCCTTATGTCTTAGATGACATTGCCAATACAATAACAAAAGAGGCTTTAAAATTATTGATTGAAAAGAACAATGAATAATTGTATCTATTCTGAAGGTTTTGAAATGATTACCATAGCTACTGCAGAATGTTTTACCCATGGAATTTTGGCTCGAGAAATACATGCCCTTGCTCAGGATTATGAAGATAATTTTGGGTCTAAATATTCCTATTTGGTAAATGAAGTTCAAAAGGATTGCTTGAAGGATGCAATTCTTGAGGATAAATGTTCCATTTTTGATTTGACAGATTTGAGTGTTACTTGTGGTTTGTTCATACCTACTTTGGATGCTGTCAAATCAATTCTTCAAATAGAAAATCCTGTAGAGCCTTTGGAATTGATCAAGGGAATTAAGGTTTATGATGACAGTGGCGATATTGAAATGTCTATCCTAATGGCAGAAGCTGCTAAAAAAATAGCTAACTCCTCTATAGGTATAGGTACAACTGCAGGTATTGGCTATGGTGGTATTGCTATTGTTGATGATGATGTAATTATCAGCACTAGTTCTGATGCAAGTGCTAATTTAATTGATGCCGATTCCAATAATTTGTATATGCGTCAAAAGAGAGGAATTGAGAAAACATTAAAGATATTGATTTATTATTTAAATGGCAATTTGGATAGAATCAAATCCTTAAATAATGTTAAAATTTATTATAAATAATGTTTTGAAAAATAGTTTTAATTAGTTTTTAGTTTAAATTAGTTTTAATTAGTTTTTAGTTTTTAGTTTTAATTAGTTTTAATTAGTTTTAATTAGTTTTAATTAGTCTTAATTAGTTTTTAGTTTTAATTAGTTTTAATTAGTTTATATAAGTTTTCAACAGTTTTTAAAATAGTACTTTTTCTTTTTGAAAAATAAAAATGTAAATTTATAGAAATTAATCTATAATTTACATAAATTGTTTTTAATTTTATTTTGCAGCCTCACCAATCAATGCATCATCGGTAGCAACTTGAGCGTCAATTGTCATTGGCTCCTCTTCCCCTAAAACTGATTTGGTGCTCCTTAATCCAAACAGCATGGTTGATAGGTTATGGAGCAATGAAGTGGTTGTAGGAGGTATGATTCCAAGTAAACCGAGTCCAATCAATGAGCCATTGAACATTACGATGTGTCTGTAATTGGCATTGATCTTGTCAAGCATTCCTGCAGATAGCTTTCTAAGTGTTACCAAGTCATATAAGTCATCTGAAAGCAGTGAAATGTCTGCAACTTCCCTTGCAATGTCTGAAGAGTTTCTCATTGCCACTGATACATCAGCAGCAGACAATGCTGGGGAGTCGTTGATTCCATCTCCAACCATAATCACTTGATGACCTTCATCCTTCAATTCTTGGATAATGCTTGCCTTGTCTTCTGGAAGAACCTGTGATCTGTACCTTGTGATGCCTAAATCATCAGCTATTTTATGTGCGGCATTTTCACTGTCTCCAGTTAACATGACTACATTGCTAATGCCTAATTCCTTGAGTTGGCTTATGACATCATGTGCCTCATCTCTGACAGGGTCTGAAATGCAAAGGATTCCCTGAAGCTTCTTGCCGATTGCAAGATAGATTACTGAATATTCTTTCACATTCTCTTCAATAAGCTTTTGCTGCTTCTTGGTAAATTTGATTCCTTCATCTTCCTCTACAAAGTGTCTGCTTCCGATGATTGCCTTTTTACCATCATATGTGGTTGAAATGCCATGTGCAACGATGTATTCCACTTCACTATGGTCCTCTTCATGGTGTAATCCTTCAGCTTCAGCCTGTTTTACAATGGCTGTCGCTACACTATGGGCGAAGTGCTCTTCAATACATGCAGATATTCTCAATACTTCATCCCTTTCGTATTTTCCACAAGGAATGACCTTTTCAAGCACTGGATGTGCATTGGTCAATGTTCCGGTTTTGTCAAATACGATGGTGTCTGCATTTGCATATGCCTCCAAGTGTTTTCCACCTTTCACCATCATCCTATTGTCTGAAGCCTCTTTCATAGCGGTAATGACTGAAATAGGGGTGGTCAATTTAATTGCGCATGAAAAGTCCACCATTAAAACCGCTAAAGCCTTGGTTGTATTTCTTGTAAGCAAATAGGTTAATGCAGTTCCAAGCAAGCTGTAAGGTACAATTGAATCTGCCAATTTCTCTGCCTTGCTCTGAATGCTTGCTTTCAACTCTTCTGAGTCTTCAATCATGTCAATGATCTTATTTAGTCTGGTTTCATCGTTAACGGAACGGACTTCAATAAGCACGGAACCTTCTTCAACAACAGTTCCTGCATGGACCGCTTTGCCTTCGCTTTTATGCACTGCCATTGATTCGCCAGTCATTGACGCTTCGTTAATCATGGCATCCCCATCAGCAATTATGCCATCAACAGGAATGATTGCGCCTGTTCTGATTCTGATCTTATCTCCTTTCTTGACTTCAGTCAATGGGAATTGCCTTTCAATTTCATTGCCTTCATCATCCTCTTCAACAAGCCATACGCTGTCAATGTTTAAAGCCAAGCTTTGCTTTAATGTGCTTTTGGTTTTTTGCATGGTATAATCTTCCAACATGTCTGAAATGGACAATAGGAACATCATTGAACCTACAGACTTGTAATTCTTAGTCAATAAGGATGCAGCTATTGCTGTTCCATCAAGAAGCGCAACATCAGCACGGAAACTTGTTAGGCTATCCAATCCATGATAAATGTAGTGGGCAGCATTATAGAGCATTCTCACTTTTCTTAATGGTATTGGCAGAATAATCTTAAACAGGTATCGTTTGATGACATGTTTTGCCATTTTAACTGTGAAGTCATTTGAAATTTCAGTCAAGCTTATTTGCCCTGATGGGCTTGTTTCATAAAGGTCTTCCTGTGAAATCTTATCCAATATTCCTAAAATTTCTGATTTCTTATCTAAATCATTATAAAAAATCAATATGCTTCCGTTTCTATGGGAGATGTGCACCTCATCAATGAACTCATATTCAAGCAAGGTTTCACTTAAGCCATATGTTTCCTCTTTGGTAAATGCATATTTTCCTGCACGCACTCTTAAACGTGTGCTTTTATCGTAAACTATGTCGTAAATCATGATTATCAAAATAGATTACAAGATAGTTGTATAAAATTATTAATTTATATGTTAACAATCAATAAGAAATAATATCTTATAAGATATCCAATATTTATTCTTCGGCTTCTTCAGCACTTATGTCAACACATACAGCGTCTTTCTTTGCAGCTTTTGCATCGGAATGAATGTCTTCTGCATTGTCTTTAATGTCTTGAATGGATTCTTCAAGATCACTTTTGCAGGTCAAAACTTTTGCCATGCCTTTTGCAGCATAATCTTTGGTGGTTTGAGATTCCAATATTTTTTTACCTACAATAGCAGTTGCAATTCCCCCTACAAAGAGTAAAGCATGTTTATGTTCAATCATTTTATTTACTAAGTCTCTGTGCATATGATCACCTATACATTTTTATTTTTTGCATTGTATTAGCAAAACCCCCCTTTTAGGTTAGTTTTAATGCATAATACAAGCGCCATTCTTATGTAAACTGATTTTTGAATATTTCATTGATTAAAATTCTGATATTCAAATCTTGTCAAAAAATCTTGTCATAAGAATTTCAAATATATATTTTGATTTGATTTTATTTAAATATTTAGGTTCTCCTAAATAAATATATTTAATATTAAAAATTTATTATTATGTATACTAAAATATGTATACTTATTTTTGCTCAAATGCTTTATTTTATTGATTGGGGTCATTTTACTAAGTTTTATTTTAATTAATAAATTTTCTATTAATATTCCTATGGGGTGTATTAGGTAAACCTAAACTTTATATATCATAAAAACTAAAATAATATTAGGTTTTAGGTATGCCAAAATAATCAATGTAGGGTAATCTTTTTATTTCATTTTAATTAACAATCCAAAATATTTTTAAAACCAATGCAATTATTTAAAAATATCCCCATTTTTAAAACATTATTTTAAAAATTTTAATTAAAGCTACAAATACCTCAAAATAATGAGATTTCACCCAACATAGATTTAGGTATACCTAAATTTCCTACCTATTATTGCCTATAATGTAATTTCTTATTTTGGATATTATCTTAAAGGCATGTCTACAATTTATCAGATATGATATTCTTTTATAAACTTTTAGGGGTTATACTATGATAAAAAAATTAAATGAACTTAAATCTGGAGAATCTGGTACTTTGATTTCATATGGTTCTGAAGGTGACTTGGAATTAAAAAGACATTTGCTCGGCATGGGCTTTGTTAAGGGTGCAGATGTGGAAGTAGAAAAAGTTGCACCTCTTGGAGATCCTATGCAAATTAAAGTGAAAGGATATTCCGTATGTCTTAGAAAGGAAGAAGCTAAAAATATTGAAATAGATGTATAATTCAATAATATTGAAATAGATGTATAATTCAATAATTCTTATATGCATATGGGGATTATATTTTCAATAATTTCCTTAAATCAAAGGATTATATTTTCAATAATTTCCTTAAATTAATATTAAAATCTTTTTATTGGGGATTTTCATTTTTTATCAATAAATTATTTAAAAATTCATTTGGATTTTCATTTTTTATTGATAAATTATTTTTATAATTAAAATTAAAT
>JADLKP010000089.1 GCA_016838945.1 Methanobrevibacter sp. | reverse complement strand
TTTTTTATAATTATTCATTTCCATTAATTGTAAACTAGTCAATTATTTAGAATTTTTCAAAAAAACTTTTTTTTAATTTATTCATCATACAAATTTACAAATTTTTTAAATAAATCTTTTAAGTTATTTCTAAATAAAAAAATGAAAACTTTAATCAGTTTAGAAAAAACTTTTTAATTTAAAACCATATATGTTTAAATATGAAAGAAATTGAGAAAATGCAAGCAGGAATGGAATATTGTTACGACGATGAAGATATAACAATGATGAAATTGAATGCTCTCGAAAACGCAAACCTATTTAATTCACTTAGTGAAGATGATCTGGACAAACAGCATGAGATATTGGCCCAAATTTTAGGTTCGGTAGGTGAAAATGTCTGGATTGCTAAGCGATTCTGCTTTGACAACGGCAAAAACATTTTCATAGGCAACAATTTTACTGGAAACTTCAATTTGACAATACTCGATATCAAAGAAGTCTGCATTGGAGATAATGTAATGATAGGTCCAAACACTACAATAACAACTGTCGGCCATCCATTATCCCCTAAAAAAAGACGCGAACATTTGGCGCAGGCATCCGAAATAAGGATTGGAAATGACGTATGGTTAGGTGCCAATGTGACAGTTCTTCCTGGAGTGACCATTGGAAACAACGTGGTTGTCGGTGCCGGTGCAGTGGTCAGCAAAGATATTCCTGACAATTCCCTTGCACTTGGAGTTCCTGCAAAAGTTGTTAGAAAATTGGATAATGATATTGATTAATTAAAAAATAGCTAAAAAATTAAAAATGGGAAAATAATAAAAGTGCCATATTAAAATGAAATTAAAAAAATAATAATAGGTTAAGTTTTGAACTTAACCAAAATTTTCTAGAATAAAGGATCTTTAACTCTAGCGATTCTAAATGAATTTAGTATAACTACTAAAGTTAAACCCAAGTCACCTATACCAACAGACATCATCAATGTGATTAATCCTAATATTGCAAGGATTACAAAGAGAGCCTTTACGAAAATGGATAGTGAAATGTTTTGTTTAATTATATTCATTGTCTTTTGGCTTAAAATGAATAGGTAAGGCAACTTGCTAATGTCATCCTGCATCAGAGCCACATCAGCGGTTTCAATTGCAACATCGGAACCCGCCGCACCCATTGCAATACCTATGTTTGCACGTGCCAATGCTGGCGCATCGTTGATGCCGTCACCAACCATGGCCACATCACCAAACTTGTTGCGGATAGTGTCGAGAATATTCAACTTATCCTCAGGAAGCAAATCAGAGTAAACGTAATCAAGTCCAATCTCATCTGCAACCTTATTTGCAGCCATCTTATTGTCACCGGTAAGCATAATTGTTTTTATGCCTTGGTCCTTAAGGTCCCTTATTACATCTTGGGCATTGTCTCTGATCTTGTCAACAACAGTCAAGCCTGCAATAACACCTTTTTCATCTCCAATGAAAACCAATGTTTTACCTTCAGCGGCATACTTATTGATTTCCTCTCTTGAGACATTGAATTCGCTACCTTCAATCAATGACTCATTAGCCGCATAGTAGCGTTTTCCATCAACAGTACCGACAATTCCCTTTCCGGGAATGTTCCTGAAGTCTTCAATCTCATCAAAGCTTATTTCATTAATGCCTGCATAATCAACGATTGCTTGAGCGATTGGGTGAGATGAACTGTGTTCCAATGAAGCAGCAATCCTTACAATCTCTTCTTTGCTGTAAGCATCATCTAAAACATTTATATCGCTTAATGCAAGCTTTCCTTCTGTCAAGGTTCCAGTCTTATCGAAGATAACCGCTTTTACGTTACGCATTTCCTCCACATAGGTACTTCCCTTGATAAGAACTCCCTTTCTGGTAGCTGAAGTGATAGATGATACCATTCCTATTGGAGTGGAGATTAAAAATGCACAAGGACATGAAATTACCATGATTGAAAGTGCCTTATAGACCCAACTAACGAAGTCCTGACCAAATAAGAGAGGAGGTATAAATGCTACACATGCAGATATGACTATCATTAAAGGGGTATAATATTTGGAAATACGTTCCACCATTGTTTCTGTAGTGGATCTGTTTAATTGGGACCTTTTAACGAGAGTTACAATTTTGGAGATTACAGAATCCTTAGCTTCTTTGGTAACCACCATTTCCAGATATCCGTCTTCATTTACAGTACCTGAAAAGACCTCATCACCAACAGTTTTAGTTACAGGAAGACTCTCACCTGTGATTGATGCCTGATTTATGGAAGATGTACCATGTACAATATTTCCATCTAAAGGAACCTTATCTCCAGGTCTGATGATAACAATTTCACCAATTTTTACTTGGTCAACATTACGAACTTCCTCTCCATCGTCAACTTTAACCCTTGCAGTTTCTGGAGCCAATTCAACTAAGGACTTGATTGAACGTTTTGCTCTGAGTTCTGCATAATCCTCTAGGAATTCAGCTATATAATATAATAATGCAACTGCTGCACCCTCTTCACCATGACCTATGATGAATGAAGCTATACATGCAATCACCATAAGAAGTGCAGGTCCGATGGTATGACGTTTTACAAGTGAGTTATAAGCCATTACAGCTATTTCATAACCTGCTATAAGGGCTGCAATCATGTAGATTATTGTTACAATGGTCATGTCAAATGATAACCACTCAAGTATATGTCCTGCTATAAAGAGGATTCCGCTTGAAACCATGATTTGAATAGGCCTGTTTGACAGTAGAGGTTTTCCTTCTGCAATAAGGTCTCCATCCTCATGGCTATGGTCATGTCCATGGTCATCATCATCTGCACAATCCGGGCATGCACATAATGAGAAATCGTCATCATCATGGTCTTCTCCACAGCCACAACTGTCTCCGTGGTCATGGTCATGATGATGCTCATGATCATCATGCTCATGGTCATGACAACCACAATCAGGGTCTTCACAGGAGTCTCCAACTACTTTAGGACCATGGTCATGATGATGCTCATCCTCATCTTCATCATGACAATCATCGTCATCCCAGCCACAACCATAAGATCCATCATGATGCTCATCTTCATGATTATGATGCTCATGGTGATTGTGCTCATGCTCATCATGCTTATGACGATGGTCATGGTCATGTTCGTAATCATGATTGTGGTCATGGTCATGGCCATCTGCACAATCTGGACAACCGCAAATGCTTACATCAACATCCTCATCATAATCTATATCTTCTCTATGATCGTAAACGCTTAAATCTGTGCTTTTCTGATAATCCCTTAATAACTGCTTATTGTAATGTTCATTATTAGTACATTTTTCATCAACACAGTCAGGATCAAAACAAATATAATTGTAATGTTCAGGATTATAACATTCATCCTCATTACAATCAGGATCATAACATTTATTTTCTACCATATAGACACCTTAATATTAAATAAAATTAAATTAAATAAAATTGAATTAAATAAAATTGAATTAAATAAAATTGAATTAAATAAAATTAAATTAAATTAAATTGATAATTTGTTTGAAGAATATCCAAACTTCCAAATCATTCATTCAAGTGTTCCAAACCCATCTTATAAATCATTTCTACATGAAGGTCAGTTAAAGAATATCTTGCCTGCTTTCCTTCCTTCTCAAATTTGACAATATTTTGTGCTCTCAATATCCTCAATTGATTGGATACTGCATTTTGATTTAATTCCAATGCTTCACAGATATCGCATACACATAAATCCTCATAGCTCAATAATGAAATTATCTTTAGCCTTGTTGGATTTCCAAATATCTTAAAGAATTCTGATAGGTCAGTATATTCCTCTTCAGCTAAAATATGCTTTTTAGCCCTTTCAATTGAATCTTCATGGGGATGATATACTTCACATACATCATCTTGATTTTCTTGATTATTTTGCGAATTTTGATCTTGCATTTAGAACACCTCCTTATAATATATTGAAACATCAACATATTTAAATGTTTTTATATCATGATATTATGATATGTATTAAAAAATATTTTAAAAAATATAGAAAAAGAAATGAAAATAGTAAACGTTATAAATAAAAAAAGTAGAAAAAGTTTTGGAAATAAAAATCCAATTAAAAAAAAAAAGAAATGAAAAATAGTGAAATATTAAAATGAATTATCTTATACGAATAAAGGTAAGATTAAAAATGGACCTATAGATGCAACTAGAAACAGAATTATCCCGATTATAGAAATATGCTTCTCTTCATCCATTATTCCATTGATAATTAATAAAATACTGAAAAATCCAAGTATTAAAGGTAAAATATGTGAAAATATAATTATAAATCCATTTGCCATTTTATCACTGATATACTTTTAATTAATATCTTAAATAATACATAGTTTATTTTACTTTATATTTAAATTTAAGCAAAAACTATAAACTGACTTCATATTTAAATTTAAGCAAATTTAAGCAAAAACTATAAACTGACTTCATATTTAAATTTAAGCAAAAACTTAGAGATTGTAAAGGCTAATATCACCTTTATGCAAAGCAGTGCCTACCAAAGCCTTTTTAATTCCCAATTCCTCAATCAATGGAATTTCATCCTTAGTGATTCCACCGCCTAAAATTATCTTGTCCTTAAATTCATCAAATTTATCAAGCAATCCCTTATTGAATCCTGCCTCTGTTCCAACAGATGAAATGTCGAGCAAAATGATTTCATTTGGATCTATTTTTCTTAAGACTTCCTTGAATCCCTCCAAGTCCAAATCCATATGCTTTGTGTATAATTCATTGTCTTTGACATCAACGCTTACAATGATTCTTTCCTTAGGATACTTTTCAAAGATCTTTTCTAGTTCTTCAATGGATTCAAGAGTTTCAGTAGCTACAATGATTTTGTAAGCAAAATCCAACATGAATTCAAAGGTTTCCAAATTATCGACACCTACATCTACAATGACCGGCAAAATGGTATTTACTTCCTTTATTTTGTAAATGTTATGGTTGCCATTTCTTTCAATCAAATCCAAATCAGCTATATAAATTTCATTAGCATTGGCTCTCTTTAATGAATTAGCTATTTCTACAGGATCAGATGAAGATGCATAAATTGTTTGAAGTGGAGTGTAAGTATCCCTATTGCCACTTTTACCTGAAACTGCAACAGAGTTCATCAAATCTAAAACCGGAATAATTTCTAACATCATCATCACCAAATTAAATGAGTTATATAATTATAACTTATTCATCTAATTTAATAAATATTTCGTTAGCCAATTCCTTATCTACAGCCAATTGAGTATTTCCCAATTGGAACACATAATTTGGGAATTTTTGAATCAGGCAAATTCTAGATCCCGGAATAAGTCCTAAATTCATGATCTTTCTTAATTTACGAGCATCTTCAGTTTTAATGTGTGAAACTTCACCGGACTCACCGCTGTGGCATGATACCAAAGGAACTGAATATTCATTATTCAAACCTTTATTTGTGCCATCCTTGTAGTCCCCTTTAGGAATAGGATTGTTATGAGGACAGTTTTCAGGGTTTCCCAATATTCTGCATATGTTGTCTTCCACCTCTTCACTCATAACATGCTCAATTTGGTCAGCCAATTCTTCCATCTCATCCATATCCGCTAAAAACAAGTCAGCTACAACCTTTTCAGCTATCCTATGCTTTCTAACTAAAGACCTTCCTAAACGTTCCCCAGTTTCAGTTAGATTGACAAAACCATCATCTGTTGTGATATATTCCTTTTTAGCCAACAATTCAATATCTTCTGAATTGAATTCATCAACAACCAATTTTTCTTCCTTTTCAAACTCTCTAACCCAAATGTCTCGCAAATAATGTTCCATTTCACTTTTTTCCATTTTAACACTCCAATCCTTGAAATAAATAAAATCTGAAATTAACTTAAATTATATAAATTAATATGAATTTTTCCTTTTATATTCATTTAAAAATCCTATCTTTAATCTTCAATTAATATGAATTTTTCCTTTTATATTCATTTAAAAATCCTATCTTTAATCTTCAATTAATATGAATTTTTCCTTTTATATTCATTTAAAAATCCTATCTTTAATCTTCTTTACACTGTCTTCCATAAATTTATATGATTTAGATTCGGGCAGGATTTCATAGCCGCAATTAGGACATTTAACTGTCTTGCAATTGATAGGGCATGAATCACAGCTTATTCCATCACATTTTTTAAATGTGAATCCGCAAAATTCACATTTGACAACTTGATTTTTTATCTCTTCTTCAACCATAGCAAGCCCCTACCAATCTATAAGACCACATTAAAAGCAGTCAATAAGAAGTTAACAATGAATCCCATAGTAAATGCAAGAACAATACTCATTACAGCAATTAGCCCCGCTAATTTTACTCCTCTTTCCTTAATCATGATCATCAATTGAGCTACACATGGCAGGAACAATGTTAAGGTTACAGATGCAACGAGCAATTGGACTCCAGTCAATTGACTTTGGATAGTCATAAGTCCTGCTGCACCAAAGTCCCTTCTAAAGAATCCAAGTACAAAGGAGGAACTTGTTGATGTCGGAAGGCCAATTGCATTAACGATAGGGCTTATGCAAGAGATGATCCATTGGAAAATACCGCATAAGTCCAGTGCCCAAATGATTACACTGATCAAAATGAAGATTGGAATCAATTCCTTAATATACATTAGAAGACGTGTCCAAGTCTTTTTAGCTATATGTGATAACTTAGGCCATCTTAAAGGAGGAAGTTCCATAAAGAAGCTTGGCTGTGCACCTGGAACAAACCTTTTTGCAAGAAACCCAATTACAACAAAATTGAATAAGATTACACCAAACCAAATCCAAATGGACTTTGGATGTTGGGATAAAAGGGCCATGATTACTCCAAGCTGTGCAGAACAAGGAATTGTCAATGCCATAAGCATTGTAGCAATATTACGTTCCCTTTTTGTCTCAAGTGTTCTTGTAACCATTGTTGCCATACTTCCACAGCCTACAGCAAGAACGAATGGAATCACGCTTCTTCCACTTAGTCCGATTCTCTTAAACCCATTATCTACAAGCAAAGCAAGCCTTGGCAGATATCCGCTGTCTTCAAGTATTGAAAATACAATGAAGAAAAGTGATACAATCGGCAGAATGATGCCGAATCCATATGTTAAACCAAGGGTCACTATACCATATTCACCTACAAAGAGGTTTTGGATCGGCACCCATGGAACATACTGAACAACCACAGATGTAACTGCAGGGTTGATGTATTGGCCGAATATTGTATTTTCCAAAAAGTCTACAAGTATTCCTGCTCCGAGAACTCCTACAATCAAGTAAAGTCCAAAGTACAATACAAAGGCAAGGATGATCAATCCATAGATCGGATGAATCATTATTCTGCTTATCTTTTCACCTAAACTATCCTTATCCTGGATGTTTACACTGTCTATTGTTGTGTAATTTGATTTGATGTGTTTAGCATATTCCGCAAGCCTGAGCTTTGTAAGATACTTGACAGGTTCATTAAACTTAGCCCTTTGCTTTTCAATAATTTGAGACAATTTTGAGTAATCTTCATTCTCCTTAACCAAATTTTCACTGTCTTCGTCACCTTCAAGCAATGAAACCGCCAAATATCGTTTGGAAACTGCATAATCTCCAACAATATTATTTTTGATTTCAGAAATGGCTATTTCTATGGATCTTCCATAATCCACATCCAATAATGATTTTGAATCCTTGACTATTTCATTTTCAATTGAATCATAGTTTACAATTGTGTGCTTTAGCTCTTCCAAGCCTCTATTCTCTGCGGCTGAAGTTAAAACAACAGGAATGCCAAGTTCAGATGACAAACCTTCTGCATCAACAGATGCTCCCATATCCTCAAACTCATCCATCATGTTTAAAACTAAAATCACTTCTTTTCCTGCATCAATCAATTGCAAAGTGAGATCAATGGATTTTTCTAGATTCTTAGCATCCAAAACATGAACCATCAAATCAAATCTTTCATCCAATACCAATAATTTTGCTACCCTTTCCTCTTCAGTGATTGTGTTTAAATCATAAAGTCCTGGAGGGTCCGTTATATGAACAGTCTTGTTTTCATATGTAAAATTACCCTCATCGATATCTACAGTGGTTCCAGGATAATTGGAAACCATAGCTGTCATACCTGTTAATTTATTAAATGTCAAGCTTTTTCCTACATTAGGACTTCCAATCAAAAGAACATTCTTAAAGTAGGAATTATCGTTTTGAGCATTAGATTCATTCTTAGAGTCTATATCCTTTGCCATTTTATCTTCTCAAAAATTTATAAAAACCTTTTTTAAAGAATTATTTTTTAAAAATAATCATTAATTAAAACTATTTTACCCTTTACCTACATATAAATGTATATCTATATAAAATAAGATTGCATTTCATTTATTTAAGCAATTAGGCATACCTAAATTATTATTGTATTACTGATTATATAAATATTTCTATAAAAATAATACTTTAGATAAATGGAATGAAAAACGACAAATAGAAAAAGTGGTTATTGAAAAAACGGCACATGCAATATCTGAAAAGAGATGAAAAAATAGAAAAAATTAAAAATGGGGAGAAAAGAAAAGAGAATTCATCTCTTTTCTTATTCATATTGTGTTTAAAAATACTAGCTAAGATTAAAAATAAAGAGAATGAACCCTAAACATAATTTATACTTTATAGTATATAAAGTTTACTTGAAAAATTATAAATTTTAATTGATTTAGATGAAATTT
>JADLKP010000088.1 GCA_016838945.1 Methanobrevibacter sp. | reverse complement strand
ACTATTAAAAAATATATACTTTAACATAACAAAAGTTTAATTTGTTAAACTTTTAAATAATTATTAATTTAGAATAAAATTTTTAAATCTACTTAATATTTTAGCAATTAATATAAATTTTATTTAAACAATTTTTCTTATAAAAATAAGGGAAGATCAAAATGAGTTTCACTGATAATTTAAAGAAAAGCCTTGGTTTTGAAGAAGATAACTTTGGCAGTGCATATGGCGTTGGCGATTATGGAGATGACATTGGTTTTATTGATGAGGAAGAGGAATTCACTTCCATCTCCCCAGAACAAACTTTTTATGAAATCATTTTAATCAGACCAAAGTCTGTTGATGATATGGATTATGTTTTCGATCAAATCGTTGAAGAAAACAATCCTGTAATCCTTGATTTAAAATTCCTTGAAAAACAAGGGGAAAGAGAATTCAGACAAGCCGGAGAAATCTTAAAGCTCTTAAGAAGCCAATATGGTGCTGAAGCGATCTTGCTTTCTCAAGCTGAAGATAAAAATTTAATTATTGTTACTCCATCCAGAGTTAAATTAGTTAGAAAAGAATAATTGGCTTAATGCTCATATTGTTCCTTTCTCTTTTTTTCTATTTTTTTTAATTTTTTAATTTTTCCACATAATCAATTTCTTTTTAGTCAATCTTATGATTTTTAAGAATTTTTTAGTTTTTTAGGGGATAAATCATGGCACATGTTGAAAATGCATTAAACTTGTTTGGATTGAAATTCAATTGTGCTCAAGCTGTTTTTGCAAGTTTTTCAGAAGAATTGGGGCTTGATGAAAAGCAGGCTCTCAAGATTGGCGGATGCTTTGGAAGCGGTATGCGTAAAGGTGAAGTTTGTGGAGCATGCACTGGAGCATTGATGGTTTTAGGATTAAAATATGGCCAATCTGAAGTTGGCGATTCAGAAAGCAAACTTAAATCAGATGATGTATGCGTCAAATTCTTGGAAGAATTTGCGGAGAGAAACGGTTCCTATATCTGTAATGAACTCTTGAACTGTGATATAAGAACCAAAGAAGGAGTGGAATATGCAGTCGAAAACGATCTTTTCACTGAATTCTGTCCTAAAATGGTTGAATCCGCTACATTGATTGTAGAGGAATTAATTAAGGAATAAGATTTCTCTTATTCCATTTGATATCCTTTTACTGTTTTTCTATTCTAATTATGGAATAAGATTTTCTTTTATTCCATTTGATATATTAGCTATTTTTTTATTCTATATTGAAGAACTTTTTGGCATTTTCAAATGCTACCTTATTTATCTCTTTTTCATCAAATCCTAATCTTTTCAATGTTCTGACTGTTTTTGGAACAGACAGTGGATCAGATGGCTTATTGCTGATATCACTGTTTAAGAGGAATTTGTCAAAACCGTATTTGTCCAATATTCTGATTGCCTCTTCAACTTCCATCTTTTGAGGTTGTACAGTCAATCCGATTGTAAAGTCTTCATCAAATATTTCATCGATGGTGTTAAGGTTTATGTGATCGATTACAACAAGTTTAGGATTTATGGTTTCAAGAACAATCTCTTTAATGTCCTTTAAAACTTCCAGCTTGTTTTTTCTTGGTGTATGGATAATTACTTTTGATTTTGTATTCTCCGCCAATTCCAGCTGTTTCTTAAAGACCTTCTTTTCAAGTTCTGTATTTTCATCCAGACCTATTTCCCCGATAGCTATTATGTCTTTGTTTTCTATCCATTTTTCCAATTGCTCAAAGATGATTTCATTGTGTTCTAATGCATTGGCAGGATGAATTCCCAATGCAATCTTTAAGTCAAGACCATATTCATTAGCTCTTTTAGGTTCAAAGTTCATTATTCTATTAAGATGGTTTAAGAGAATTTCAGGATTGCCATTGATCTTATATGGGTAATAAGAGCAGGTGATTGCTGTGTCAATTCCACCAATAAACATTTTTTCAAAGTCTTCGCTACTTCTTGAATCGGCATGCATATGTGTATCAATCATTTTTTCACATTCTTTTTTTTTTTTATTTGTTATGTCAATATTAAAAAGCTTTTTTTGCAATTTTGTAAATGTTAGGAATATAGATATCTAATATTATTTCATTTCTTTCATATATTTTTATTTTTCTGAAAGTCATCATATTCAGTTTTAATTTAAATTTTTATTTTTCTGAAAGTCATCATATTCAGTTTTAATTTAAATTTTTTTTTTACAAGTTGACATCAATATTGATGTCATTTTGAAATCTTCATTCAAAATTTTCTTGCATCTTTATATATATGTTTAATAAAATTATTAGTAGAGTTAACTATATGTTAACAAAAATTTTTAAATTGAAATTTTCAATTTTTCAATTTTAATGTTCAAATTATCGTTTTGGGGTGATTTTTTGAGTTTAAGGCTGTTGAAATTTTAGTTTTTGCTTTTGGATTTTAATGGAAATTGGATATTGCTTTCTTATGACATGTTTTTAAGGGAGAAATATCCATTTTTCTTTTTTAAAAATTGTTTTTTTATGAATTTTTAGTTATCAATTTTTTATTTGATATCTAAATGGAATATGGTGGTAAAATGTATTATTTCTCTATTGTTGGTGATGAGTTAAAATTCTTAAATAATTCAGAGATTAGATTAAAGGTTTTGGTAGATTTGTTAAATGGCCCCTTAAAGATTAGGGATATTGATAGAAGATCCTTGCTAAGTTATAGTTCTATTTCAAGTAATATACACAAGCTATGCGATGAAGGTTATGTTGAAAAGATTCATAATAGCTTTCAATTGACAAATTTGGGATTGATTTACATAACTGTGCTTTTGGATTTTCATGATATGATTTCAGCGATAAGTGACTTTTCAGATTTCTGGCTTGACCATGACATAAGTTCATTGTCTGTTGATGATTTGAATAAGCTGTCCTCTTTGGAAGGTTCAGAACTGATCAGGTGCAGTTCTATGGATATCTATAGAACCCATAAGGAATTTAAGAGATTGTTTAAAAATTCCAAACATTTGAAGGTTATCTTTCCTTATTTGCACCCAGAGTATCCCAAATTGATTCGAAGACTGATATTAAAGGGAATCAAGGTGGAATTGATTGTTTCAAAAGATATTTTGGATGGTTTCATAAAGGATATTGGAAATGATGTTGTAAAGAAAGGCATTAGTGAGGGGAATTTTTCCATCAAGTATTTGAATGAGGATATTAAGATTGCCCTTGCGATTTCAAATGAATTCGTTTCTGTTGGATTGTTTAAGTTGGATGGAACTTATGACCAAAATAGGCTATTGCTCTCTGATAAGGAAAAGGCAATCATTTGGGGATTGAATCTTTTCAGATCTTATGATGAGCATGCTTTAAGTTTGATTTTAGATTGATTTTTTATTAGGTGATTTATAGGTGATTTTATGATATTTGAAGAAGATTTCACTAAGAAATATGATGATTTTATTACTGTACGC
The DNA here is from genome assembly GCA_016838945.1 of Methanobrevibacter sp. Lineage (GTDB taxonomy): Archaea > Methanobacteriota > Methanobacteria > Methanobacteriales > Methanobacteriaceae > Methanobrevibacter. The sequence continues at coordinate 5,337 of JADLKP010000088.1, read as the reverse complement.
TTTCTATTGGCTTCAAAAATGAGGCCTTCATTATTGTTGCTCTTAGCAGATTCAAAACGTGATTTAAATGATTTTAGAGAAGAATTAGACAAGCCATCAGCTTCAATTTTACATGGATTGAAAGAATTGGAACGCATTAGTTTAATCAAAAAGGATTTTAAAAATTATTCCTTGTCTACTAAAGGGATTTTATGTTCTGCAAGTCTTGAAAAGCTTTTTCAAGATTTATATATCTTCCAAATAAATAGGGATTTTTGGCAGAATCATTCCATAGATTCAATTCCAGCGGATTCCTTTAGAAAATCTTATCTGTTAAGGGATTCTGTTTTTGTAGAATCTGATGAGCATAATCTCTCAAAGGCATTCAATAAATATCTTGACTTGATTGGTGGATGTGGAGATATGAAGATAATTTTGCCTATCTTTCTTGAAGAGCATCTTGAAATAATTTTGGAAAATCTGGAAAATGGAGATAATCTGCTGCTCATTACAAATGAGGATGTATTCTCTTCTTTAAAGAACTCCAAATATTATGAAGATCTTGTCGATTTTTCAAAAAAAGGTCAGGTAAGCATCAGAAAGGCAGATCAGGATTTGAAGGTATTCTTAACTGTTTGTGATGATTTCATGTCCTTAAGTCTCTTTTATAAGGATGGGCTTTATGACAATTCCTGCTTTATTCTCAATGAGCACAAGGATGGAATAGAATGGGCTAATATCCTATTGGACAAATGTTTGGAAAATTCCATAAAGATGCTTTGAGATTTTTATTTTTTTAAAAATAGATTAGTGTGTTTAAGGAATGAATTAATTACTTTTTGATGTATGTATGGTTGACCAGTTAAAAAAATTTAAAAATTAAAAAAATTAAAAATTTAAAAAAGTTTATTGAAGTTTTGCTTCAATAACTTCTTTTAAATCTTCTATTTTTACTCTTTCTTGTTCTTCAGTGTCCCTATCTCTTATTGTTACAGTATTGTCCTCTTTTGTATCAAAATCTACTGTAATGGCTATTGGAACACCTACTTCATCAGCACGTGCATATCTTTTTCCAATGGTTCCTGAAGTGTCATTGTCTACAGTGAAACCTGCTTCACGTAACTTGTGGGTAATGTCAATAGCTATTTCACCGAGACCTTCCTTGTTCATCAATGGGAAGACACTTACTTGAATAGGTGCTATTTCCTTTGAGAATTTGAAGTATTCCTTATCGCAGCCGTCTTCTTCGCTCTTAAAGGAATGCAATAATGTGCAGTAAATGATACGGTCGATACCGAATGAAGGCTCAATAACATGAGGAATGATTCTTTCCCCTTTGACTTCCTCTTCAATGTCTTCAAAGATTAAATGCTCTTCAAGAATCTCGAAGGTATTGTCAAGTTCAAGGATGAATTTTCCTTCGCTTTCAATCTGCTGCTTAAGTGCTAAAAATTCATCGTCAGATAAGTTTTCAATGTAAGTTTTTATTTTTGGAGAATCTCCCTTGAATGCAGGTCCGAATAATTTTAAATTAGGCTTAACAATGGTTTTAGATACGAGTTTAGGTTCATCGTATTCCATGTAAACGCTTAATTCCTCATTACTGAATTGTGAATGTGCAGTTAAGTCATAATCTCCTCTGTCTGCAATACCGATGATTTCAACCCAACCGTATTGGTCTGTCAAGCATTCAACGTCCCAGCAATCGAGAGCATAGTGAGCCATTTCACCTGGCAAGTGTTGTCTGAACCTTAAGACTTCATCAGGAATGCCTAATTCTTTTAGGAATTTTCTTGCAAGGTATAATTGATAGATTAATGTTTCAGAAGATACAACACCTTGATCTAATGCTTCTTGAGCTGTAATTTCCAAAGTTTCCTTATCGTTCATTTGAACATCTTGAGAGGATAAGTATAATATTTCATCAGCTATTTGGCTGAATTTAGGATGGGTCTTGTCTTCAGGGTCCAAGAATATTTCAGCTTCAGCTTGGGTGAATTCTCTAAGACGGATAACTCCTTGTCTCGGTGAAATCTCATTTCTGTATGCTTTTCCGAGTTGCACAGCACCGAATGGGAGTTTGTTTTTAAAGAATCTTGATAAACGTTTGAATAGGATGAATATTCCTTGAGCGGTTTCAGGTCTCATATAACCTACTTTGTCCCCTTTTGCCCCAATTTCAGTCTTGAACATCAAATTGTAGTTCCAGATGTTTGCCAATTCTCCGCCACAGCTTGGACATTTGATGTTGTTTTCCTTTACGATTTCATCCATTTCGCTGTTTTCTAAACTTTCAACATCTTCTCCGATCGCCTCTTCAATGATGTGGTCTGCTCTGAATACTTCTCCACAAGAGAGACATTTTGTCATGGGGTCAGTGAAGTTGTCCACGTGTCCTGATGCTTTCAATACTTCTTTAGGCATTACAGTTGGGCCTTCAATTTCGTGGAAACCTTCTCCTGCAATGTATTGCTTTCTCCACTTTTGCATAATGTTGTTTTTTAGGCTTGCTCCAAGAGGTCCATAATCGGTAAATCCGGACACTCCTGAATAGATTTCAAAAGATGGCCATAAAAAGCCTCTTTTACGTGCAATATTAAACATTTTTTCATGATTCATTAATATTTCTCCATAAGTATGACTTTAAATAAATCTTTAACGTATTTTAACAAATGTTATTTTGTGATTATAACATTATAACTTTTCTTTTTAATTATTATTATAAGTTTTTATAATTTTAACATATATTTTAAGTATTTTCATATCAAAATAAAAACTTTTTTCAAAAGTATTATTATTGATTAAATCATAAATAGTATAATACTAGGAAAATTTGTAATTTTGTGATATTATGTTTAAGAAAATTCTTCATGTATCACTTTTTGTTCTAATTTTTTTATTGGCAGTGCAATCCGTTAGTGCAAGTGATACAGATTTAAATGATATGAATTTTAATGATATTGGTTCTAATGATGTTAGTACGAATGATATTGTTTTAGAGGACGGTGAAGGATCTTCTGATACTGATGAAACTGAAGTGGAAATGGATTCCGATAAGTCTGATGGAGGAGAATCTTCTGACACTAACCCTAATAATTCTGGAGAGGATAGTAATATTGGGAAAATTGGAGCTGATGAAAATCCTGATGGGCCCGATGTTGAAGAAGAGCTTGGTAAATCTATAATCAATGTTAATCCAATCACTGTCGATTATGCATCAGAAGGGGAATTGGAGATTGCATTGGTAGATTCAGATGGTTCTGCCTTATCCAAAAAAACCATTTTTGTAAATGTTAAAGATACTGAAGAAAATTTGACAACTGATGATAATGGAATAGCTATTTTTAAGTTTTCTGGAGATGTAGGCACTTATGATGTCAATATATCATTCGATGGAGATGGATCATATGCTCCTTCAAGTGCAAGCACAACATTAACCATTACAAAAGCATCAACTAAAATCAATGTAAAGAATGTAAGGTCTTATTTGACTTGTCCAACTTATATAAATCTTACTTTAGTAGATTCTAAATGTCGAGCTATAGCAAATAAAAACGTAACTGTTATTGTCTCTGGAAAATCTTATAAAACTGTCACTAACAGTAAAGGAATAGCTCAAGTGAAGATTCCAACTAAATTAGGCAATTTTTCAGTTTCAGTTCAATTTGCTGGGGATAAGAACTATTTAAGTTCATCTGCAAGTTCAACTGTAGTGATAACTAAAATGAAAACCAATATAGTTGCCCCTAATGTAAAGTCTTACATGGCTTATAACACATATTTAAAAATCACTTTAAAAAATGTTTATGGAGATGTCTTGTCAAAGAAGCCGATTACCGTTAAATTGAATAAGAAAACTTATAATTTGGTCACTGATTCAAAAGGAGTGGCTAAATTAAAATTCAATAAGAAGGTTGGAACTTACAAATGCACTATTAAATTTAAGGAAACAGGCACTTATTATGGTGCTTCAAAAAGTTCTCAAGTTGTGATAACCAAAACTCCTGTGACTATTAGTGCACCATCCATTAAGATAAATTCCGACAAGTATGCTAAAATTTTAATCACTTTAAAGGATGTTAAAGGTAAATTGCTAAAAAATAAAACCTTAACAATAACCATTCAATCCAATAAGAAGAAGTGCACTGTCAAGACTAATTCCAAAGGGGTTGCTACTTTCAAATTCAATGGTCCAAAATCCAATAATCTGACCATTAAATTTGCAGGGGATAAGAAAACTTATAAGTCCAAATCCCTTAAGGTTAAGATTAAGGTAACTCCTATAAAGGTTAAATTTAATGATGTTGTCGGAGCAGCTAACAAATTATTGGAGCATATTTCAAAAAATAAGGCTTTGCCTTCATATGTTGTCTATAATGAAAATAACTTTACAACTGCTGAGCTTTCCTATTTGATGGCAGTGGCTATAAAGCATATAGATAAGAAGAATTATAATGATATTGTATTGATTTCAGTACCAACTCCAAAAAAATCTACTGGTGAGATTTATGATACTGTCTATAAGGAAAATTATCTTAAGATAGCAAATAAGGCTGTAGGATCCCCAATAAAGCACAGCACCCCTGCTTATATTAAATACTCCTTTTATAAGGTTCCATATAAAGTTTATACTGCAGAGTTTTCAAGAGCTTTAAGTTTTTATAAGTCTAATAAGAGGTTGCCTAAATATGTTCTATTTACAAATTCAGAATTTGTAAAGGTTTCAAATTCAAGCAAATATACTTTCTATTTGACTACAGATAATATTGCAGGTAAGAAAAAGGATTTAAAGATGCTTAAGAAATTAAGAAAAGCTCTTAAGTCTAAGGGTTACAATGCAGTTATAATAGGCATTGGTCCGGATATACACAATGTTGCCTACAGATATGGGTGCACCGGCAAAAACTCAGTATTGCTTGCTTGTTTCGGTGGTGTTGACGTTGGATGCATTGAAGAATGGACTGGTGAACTTCAAAACAGCAATCGTAATTTTGTAAAGAATTATGATGGGGCCCATGTTTTAGGGTTATGGTACACTAAGCCATATGGTGCATCTTCTAGCATTCATCATAAGATAGGAAGGGCATGGGATGCAGATTATGGTTATCCATTAGATAATCCTGCCAAATACATGTCCCAACATAAGATAAGTTATATCCAAACAGGAACCGTTAGTTCTGCTTGCAATTTACTAAAAGCAGGTAAAATGGGAGGTCCTAAATTAATTAAATGATTTTTATCATTTAATTTCTATTTTTTTTAATTTTTTTTTTAAAAAGAGTTATAAATTTATTTCTATTTTTTTTCAATTTTTTTTTTAAAAAGAGTTATAAATTTATTTCTATTTTTTTTCAATAA
>JADLKP010000087.1 GCA_016838945.1 Methanobrevibacter sp. | reverse complement strand
TTTAAAAAAAGGTATTTTAATTAATATAATGTAAATTTTTATAGTATTATATTTTTTCATTAAAAAAAGGGATTTCTTTCTGTTCATCAAAATCAAATGTCATATATTCATTTAATATTAAGATAGTATTTTAAATAAAAGATTTTTTGTATTGATTTAAATTTATATCAAATTCAGATGTTTCAATGATTTTAGGTAATCTTCCTATGGTTCCCACATTTTCATCGGAAATTATCAAAACACCATCAAAAAATTCTTTATAGTTTTCTGAAGTCTCTAATGCATTGTTCACTTTCTCTTCACCATTTTCACCTATGGCATCATTTGCTATTCTTGTTGCAAGACCATCTGCAAGTGAAGGGGATTTTGACAATACTGTTACACTATCAGACTGTCCAAAACTAATTGAATGGCCAATCTTTCCAGATGAAGTGCATATTCCGATTGGATTCTTTCTGGCTTTTATTTCAAATGCTATGTTGTTGCCTAAAATCGGGTTATTGGAATAGATTCCACATAATACATTTTCATCATTGATGAGTGCAACGTCTCCCCCATTTTCAACGATTGAATATTTGGAATCATGTTCAATCAGGTAATCTAATGCTAACTGGGATATGCTCCCTGCAACACAAGCCATAGGCCCAACATCTGCATGATTAGAAGATTCATACATTAATTTCACAATCTGTGTCAGATTCTCATCATTTTTCTTCATTGGTTCGATTGATATTAAAAACTCTTGATTTTTAGCAATGTGCCTTTTTAAATCTAATCTTAAGGAATGTATGTAATGCTTTAAATCATGCTCTTTGATATCAGTTGTTAATCTAATGTGTGTTTGGTCTAAATTTATCTCCTCTCTATGCATATTTTATAATATCTTTTATTGATTATTAAAACTTTTTAAATTTATAAAGTTTATTCTTAACATTAAATAAATAGATAAATTAAAAAAAATAGAGTAATACCTTTAATGATAAACTTAAACACAATAATAAAATTGGAAAAATTATACAAAAAAGAGATAAAAAGAGGTTTTAAAATTGATAAAAAAATGTTAATTTAAATAATTTGTTATTCATATAAATAATTTTTACAATTGAAAATCTATAAATAATTAAAAACAAATATTCAATTAATAAAACTATTAAAACTATTAAAAATCATATTCAACTTATTTGAAAATAATCAAATTCTAAAACTGATTAAAGTGATTCCATGACCAAAAAACGTTGCCCTTGGGCTGAAGATGTAGAGGAAGTCTATGTAAAATACCATGACGAGGAATGGGGAGTTCCTACCTATGACGACCATGAACTCTTTGAAATGCTTGTACTTGAATCATTTCAGGCAGGACTTGCATGGATTACAATATTGAAAAAAAGAGAGAACTTTAGGAAAGCATTTGATGATTTTGACGTTTTAAAAGTAGCTGATTATGACGATAAGAAGGTAGAGGAACTGAGAAACAATGCAGGAATCATCAGACATAAGGGAAAGATAGATTCTGCAATCAACAATGCGAGGATATTCATTGAAATACAGAAGGAATACGGCTCTTTCTGCAAGTACATATGGCACTTCACAGACAATCAGATACTGATAGACACTAAAGAGAATTACCTTACAAATTCTCCTCTATCAGATAGGATCGCAAAGGATTTGAAGAAAAGGGGAATGAAATTCGTTGGAACCACAATAATCTACTCCTACTTGGAATCAATCGGAATAATCAACAATCATATTCATGAATGCTTTAGATACGAGGAATTAAAATGAAAGCACGAGACTTATTGGAAGAAATAAAGGAAAACATCAAGGATTATGACATTGAACTCTTTGAGAATAAAGCAAATGATGAAAATGCTGATCAAGTATCTAAACTACGTGCCATATTCCATATCCAAAACTACAATGAGATTATGGCATTGAACATTGATGAGGAAGATGAAAGAAATATAGAAATCGATGATGAGTTGATAAATGACATTAAAGATGAATTAGCTAAATTCTTTGAAGGGTGCTCCCCTGAAAGTGAAGAGATATTCAAAATATTCATCACCTATACTTGCATTTACTTAAGCTTAATAGCTAAAAGGCCATTACATCCCGTTGGAATAGATATGCACAATGGAAAAACAGTATTTGCTGAAGAAAAAGATGGTGAAACAGTATACTATTGTGATATTAAAGAAGAGCAAGCAAAGATTGCAAAAGATTATTATACATGCCAATACTGTGTTTGCAAACCAAGCTAATAAAATAAAAAAAATAGAAAAAAAAGAAACTAGTGAAGAGTGAATACTCCCAGCTAGTGAATAAGTTTTGGTCAAGGTTTTTGAGCCGTAGGCTCAAAAAGCTTGCCTATAACTGGATTACATTCTGTTGGACTTCATCATTGTCCTTTCCTTCATAGAGGATTTCAGCCAATTTCATTAATTTTTCCTGACCTTTGACTTCATCCTTGAATAAAGGAACTTCAGCAACAACTTGGTCTTTGAACTTTTGGTCAATCAATGCAAGACGCTTTTGCTGGAGCATGTATCTTGAATGACAGAAGTCACAATCTGAAATGTCCGGCATTACTTGATTGACGATGATGCTGTCAGTTGTAATGTCATACTTGTTTAAGGCTTCAATAGCTCTTTCAGATTCATAAATGGACATTTCCTCTGGAATTACAACCATCTTGAATGTTGTTCTTTCAGGGTCAGACAATACTGCTTTTGCCTGATCGATTTGCTTTTTGGTCTCCTCCAATTCCTTGCTTGATTGGAAATCCTCATCTGCACCCATAAATGGAATGATGTTCTTCAGTGCATTTGCTGCACTGCCTAATTTTGCCTTTGCCTTCATCAACTTTCCAACCCAAGAGTCCATGATTTCTGGGAATGAAAGAAGTCTCAATGTGTGCCCTGTCGGTGCAGTGTCAAAGACAACTACATCATACTCATTGGAAGTCATTACTGATAGGAAGACTTCAAATGCTGCCGCTTCGTCTGCACCTGGAGATGCAGAAGCCAAATCCATCTGTTCACCTAAGAAATCAAGACCGAACAATTGGTCAGGATTTGCAACCGATTTTTGACTTTCCAAAGCCTTTTGCTTTTCTTCCATAGCCTTATCTGGGTCGATTTCAACTGCAAAGAGGTTTTCATTGATTTGAACAGGATAATGTCCAATATTCACTTCAAGTGAATCTGATAATGAATGAGCAGGATCTGTTGATACTATCAATGTTTTCTTACCTTGATTGGATAGCCACAGTGCAGTAGCTGATGAAATGGAAGTTTTTCCTACTCCACCTTTCCCTCCTACAAATATGAAAGTGGTTTGTCCTTGCTTAAATTTGAATAAATCTTTAAATGCCATATAAACCCTCCTAAGGATTCTATTAATAAACTTTCTATTTCTGATTTGAATTCAATGCAAATAATTAATCATTATTGAATATCTAAAAGTTTTAGTAACAATAAGTTATTTTATTCTTCTTACATATAAAGTTTATCTTTTTAATTTTCATGAATTTTAAATGGAAAGGCATAAGCCTAATGGATCCTCCATAAAAAATTGAAAAATTTTATATAAAATCAATTATAATAGAGATATATTATAAAAATCATTTATCGTATAGGCCAAATAGTTGACTTAAAAGATGATCATATAGCATTATGCTTTTTCAAACAATAAGATTTAAAAAAAAATCATGTTTATAAAGGGGGAAAAGAAAGAAAAAATAAAGTTTCAGTGATAAAATGAAAATAACATTTTTAAATCCGCCACAACCTAACTCCAAATACAAGTTCCTCGGTGTTGTAGCCCCCTCACTTGGCATAGGATATATTGCTGCAGTGCTTGAGCAAAACAATTATGACGTTGACGTTTTAGATAGTTCTGCCTTGGAATTGAGCTATGATGAAATCGGTGAAGAGATACTCAAAAGAAAACCGGACATTGTTTCCATAAGTGCACTTACTCCAACTATTGGTGCTGCTTTGGATGCAGCAGACAAGATTAAAAATGTGAAGCCAGACACCATAGTGGTCTTAGGGGGATATCATCCAACTTTTGAATATGAAAGCCTGTTAAAAGAAGAGGAAAGCATTGATGTGATTGTTAGAGGGGAAGGGGAATACACAATGCTGGAACTTGTTCAGAAAATTGAATCTGGAGGAGATTTGAAAGATGTTCAAGGTCTCGCATTTATAGATGACACTTCAGAAGACAAAGCAATGATTGTAACTCATGATAGGCCACCTATTCAAGATTTGGATGAATTGCCTTTCCCGGCTTTCCATTTATTCCCTATGGAAAAATACAAAATTCTCAATATCACAACAAATGTTGCAACTATCATAACAACTAGAGGATGCCCAATGCAATGTTCTTTCTGTTCTTCAGCAGCATTGCATGGCAAGCATTTAAGAAGAAGGTCCTATGAGAATGTAGTTGACGAAATTGAAATGAGGTTGCAAGAACAGAACATTGATACCATTGCATTTATGGATGACACTTTTACATTAGATGTTAAATTCGTGAAAAACTTCTGTGAAGAGATTAAAAGAAGAGACCTTAAGTTTTGGTGGGGTTGTACTTCACGAGTAGATACTCTTAGTGAAGAATTGCTTGAAATGATGAAGGATGCAGGATGCATTACAATATTCATGGGTGTGGAAAGTGCAGACCAGCAAATGCTTGATAAAATGAATAAGAACATTACAGTGCGTAAAACAATGAATGCATTTAAACTTGCTAGAAAAGTTGGAATCAGGACAATTGCATCATGTGTAATAGGAATGCCAGAAGACACAAGGGAATCCATGAAAAAAACTATTGATTTTGTTAGTAGCCTTAAACCAAATTACGCTTTATTCAGCCTTGCTACACCATATCCTGGAACAAGATTCTATAAAGAAACATTTGAGAAAAATTTGATTAAAATCAGAGATTGGTCCAAATATACACTTATAAATCCTATCCTTGAAACAATTGATTGTTCAAAAGATGATTTGAGAAGCATTCAAAAGAAAGCGTTCATAAAATTCTATGCTAGGCCAGGATATTTGATAAGTCAAACACGACAAGATGGAATGGTGCTTGTAAAAACCATATTTGGTGTCATAAGACAAATGGTCAGCAAAAAAACTAATGGAAATACTGATTACAATAAAACCAATGTTAATGCAAGAGGTGGAAAATAGATAGTGAATAGCTGTCAATTCAAATTTTATAAAGATTCTTTAAAAAATTCCATTATTTATTATCTCTTCCACCATTAAATTATCTCTTTAACTATTAAATTACCACTATAAATATTAAATTACCCCTTTACCTATTAAATTCCCACTTTACCTATTAAATTACCCATATAACTATTTTACAAAAATTTTTCACCCTTCCATCAAAATTCTATTTTTTATTTTATTTTTCAATCAATTTTATGATGGAAATCCTTTAAAATATGAAAATTTTATATTAAATAAAAATAATAAATATAAATTAATATGATTTATTAATTATTTAATTAATTTCTAATGATTCAATTAATTTTAAAATATAATTTTTAAATTATAAATTGCATTATCAAATTATCGCAATTATCCAATTATCAAAAATCTAAAACGGTGATTTAGTGAATAACAATGAAATAGAAAAGAAATGGCAAAAGATCTGGAGAGACAACAAGCTATTTCAATCTGACCCTAATGAAAAAGAAAAATTATTCATAACAGTGGCTTATCCATACCCAAGTGGTGCTATGCATATCGGCCATGGTAGAACCTATACCGTACCGGATGTATTTGCAAGATTTAAAAGAATGGAAGGCTACAATGTATTATTCCCTATGGCATGGCACGTAACCGGTGCACCAGTTATAGGTATTGCAGACAGAATCAAAAGGAAAGACCCATGGACCCTTGATTTATACGAAAGAGTCCATAAGGTACCTCATGACACCCTTCCAAAATTGGAAGATCCAATAAACATTGTAAAATACTTCAGTAACGAATACCATACCGTAATGGATGATATGGGATATTCCATCGACTGGAGAAGGGAATTCAGAACAATCGACCCAACCTACCAAAAGTTCATCACCTGGCAGGCTAAAAAGCTCAAGTCCTTAGGCCTGATCAAACAAGGGGAACACCCTGTAAAATACTGCCCTCACGATGAAAACCCTGTAGGGGACCACGACTTGCTTGAAGGTGAAGGAGTGGGAGTGAACGAATTGACCTTAATCAAGTTTGAAGTTGAACCGGGACAATATATTGTACCTGCAACATTCAGACCTGAAACCATCTTCGCTGCAACCAACGTATGGTTGAATCCAGAGGTTCACTACATTGAAGTTGAAGTGAAATCTGGAGCATGTGAAGGGGAAAAATGGATCATAAGCAATGAAGCTTTCCTCAACCTTTCCAATCAGCATGACTTGGAAATCATTGGAGACATTGACCCTAAACCATTAATTGGAAAATACGTTAAAAACCCTCTTAATGGAGAACCATTACCAATCTTCCCTGCAAGCTTTGTAGACCCTGAATACGGTTCAGGAACTGTATTCTCCGTACCTGCTCATGCACCTGCAGACTATATCGCACTTAGAGACTTGAAGGAGAATGAAGACTTGATCAAAGAGTTCGATATAGCTGATGAAGTTGCTAAGGCAAATCCTATCAATGTTGTAACCGTAAAGGGATATGGAGAGTTCCCAGCTGTTGAAGTTGTAGAAAGAATGGGAATCGAAAACCAAAACGACCCTAAAGTGCAGGATGCAACTGACGAATTGTACAAAGCGGAACACAGCAAAGGGTACATAAGTGACCACATTGAAAAGTATGCAGGAAAAAGGGTTGCATACATCAGAGATGAAATCAAGGCTGACATGATTGAAGAAGGCAGTGCAGACATCATGTACGACTTTGCAGAAAGGCCTGTAATCTGCAGATGCGGTAACAAATGTGTAGTTAAAGTGATGGATGACCAATGGTTCATCAGATATGGCGATGAGGAATGGACTGAAAAGACCCAAAAGCTCCTTTCTAAAGAGACAATCATCCCTGAAGAAATCCGTTCCAACTTTGAATACTACCTTAACTGGTTGGATGACTGGGCATGTTCCAGAAGAGTAGGTCTTGGAACCAGAGTGCCATGGGATGACCAATGGCTTATTGAACCTTTATCAGATTCTACAATGTACATGTCCTACTATTCAATAGCCAAATATCTCAAAGACATGGACCCTGAAGACTTGAATGAAGCATTCTTTGAAAAGGTCTTCCTAGGAGTTGACAGCAATGAAATCACCGTTGCACCTGAAATCGTAGATGATATACAAGCTGAATTCAATTACTGGTATCCTCTTGACTGGAGATTATCTGCAAAAGACTTGGTGGGAAACCACTTAAGCTTCCACATGTTTACTCATGCAGCGATTTTCCCAGAGGAAAAATGGCCAAAAGGTACCGTAGTATTCGGTATGGGACTTCTCGAAGGAAACAAGATGTCATCTTCAAAAGGGAATGTAATTCTTCTTGCAGATGCAATTAAAGAGTACAGTGCAGATGTGGTAAGGCTCTTCCTGATGGCATCCGCTGAACCATGGCAAGACTTCGACTGGAGAGAAAAAGAGGTTAAAGGAACCCAAAGAAGACTTGAATGGTTTAGGGAATTTGCACAAAAAGTTGAAGACATCAAAGGTGAAAAATTAGACTTATCCAATATTGAAGAAGTTGGTCTTGAACGCAGCATCGACAAATGGATGATCAACCAATTGAATGTCCATATCAAAGCTGCAACAGAAGCGCTTGAAGTTTTCCAAACCAGACAAGCATTGCAACATGCTTTATTCTTGCTAAAGAAAGACTTGGACCACTACATATACAGAGTCAAAGACCTCTTGGACAAAAAGGATCCTGCTGTAATCTACGTATTATCCACACTATTAAGTAACTGGATCAGATTGCTTGCTCCATTTACTCCACACACATCAGAAGAGCTTTGGGAGAAATTCGGTGGAGAAGGATTCGTTTCATTTGCAAAGTGGCCTGAATATGATGAAGAGCTCATCAGCGAAGAGATTGAAAGATCAGAGTCCCTTGTACAGAACATCGTCAAAGACATCAACGAAATCAGAAACATCGTTGACACAGACCCTGAAAAGATCCACATTTACCTATCTCCAGACTGGAAATGGGACTTATACAAAATAGCTGATGAAGTGGGCAAACCTGATATCGGCCAAATCATGGGAAGAGCAATAGGTCAAAACATCTATGATGACAAGAAGGAAATCGCTGGTGCAGCCAAAAAGATTTCCAAAGAAATGACCAAAACAAGATACATCGGCAAGATTGATGAAGCCACCATCTTGAATGATGCAAAAGACTTCATTGAAGCTGAAGTGGAATCAGAAGTGATCATTCACACCGATGACAGCTATGACCCACAAAACAAGGCAAGAAATGCAATGCCTTATAAACCGGCCATTTTCATGGAATAACCGCCCAAGCTTCAGCCCAAGCTTTTGCCCTTCGGGCAAAACCTTGACCAAAACTTTTTCATTGCATATTGAGTGATGAAAATAGTGAAATAAAAATAAACATAAATCAATAGCTATTTTTATAGCTATTATTCTTTTCTTTTTTAATAATTAAACAATCATATCTAAAAACTATTTTTAATTTAAACAAATCCTTGAAAAACTTATTAAACTATGACCAACTCTTTAAAATTAAATTTAAGTATTACTCCCTCTTTGATTTTAAAATAAAAAGTAATACTATTTTTAATTTAAGTAATATTTAAATACTCT
>JADLKP010000086.1 GCA_016838945.1 Methanobrevibacter sp. | reverse complement strand
ATTTTGTATTATATAAATGTTTTTAATTTAGTTTAGTTTATTTTATTTTATTTAGTTTAATTTATTTTATTTTAGTTTAATCTATTTTCATTTAGTTTCAAGTGGTTCATTGTTTTTATTAACGGTTGATTCTATTAAGTTTTTGAGAGTTAATATTTAGTTTTTTTACAAAAAATATTTTATTTATTAAAATAAAGTATAATTATTGAATTAAGAATTGATTTTTATTATTTTCTTGGTGATTTTTTGAAATGGAAGAAGATTGGGGATATTTTGATAGTTGACAGCAAGTTTGATGGGGATTCTGGAGATAACTTGGAGTCTATTGCAGCTCACCATAATGTAAAGTCAATCATTAAGATTGATCAGATTGAAGGGCAGAAAAGAGAGCCTGCCATAAGTCTTTTATATGGAAACGAGACTGAAACTATTCATAAGGAAAATGGTTGTCTGTTTAATTTGGACCTGTCTAAAGTGATGTGGGCCAAAGGAAACAATAATGAGAGACTTAGGATTGCAAAATTGGTTGGAAAAGGTGAGACTGTAGTTGACATGTTTGCCGGAATCGGCTATTTTTCCATTCCAATCGGTGTTCATAGCCACGCTAAGAAAATCTATTCAATTGAGATAAATCCAAATTCCTATCATTTCCTGAAAAATAACATCGAATTGAATAAGATTAATATGAATGCAGATTATGATAGGATGGTCCCCATTTTAGGGGATTGTGCTGTAGAGGCTCCAAAAATTTCTGCAGATAGGGTATTGATGGGATATGTCAAGACAACCCATCACTTTTTAAGGCCTGCTATGGAGTGTGTAAAGGATGGTGGGATAATCCATTATCATGAGACTGTTCCGGACAAGCTAATCGAAACCCGTCCATATGAAAGAGTGAAACAAGTTGCTTTTGAGTGTGGGGAGAGGGACGTTGAAGTTTTAAATATTCAAAAGATTAAAAGGTATGCTCCAGGGGTGGAGCATATAGTATTGGATGCGAGGATTAATTAAAAAATTTTATAATCATTCAGCATAAAATATATTATAGTAGGATGAGTTGTTATGATTGAGACTGATGTGTTGGTAATTGGTGGCGGACCTGCCGGTTCTTCAGCTGCGAGATTTGCAGCTAAAGGTGGGGTGGATGTAATTATTTTAGATAAGAAATCTGAAATTGGATTTCCCAAAAGATGCGCTGAAGGAGTTTCAAAAAGGATTTTTGAAAAATTGGATCTTGAAGCAGATTCTCATTGGATTACTAATGAAATTAGTGGAGTAAGATTCGTTGCTCCTGACGGCACTGATATATGGCTTAGTGAGGATCAAATCGATTTGCCTGATGCAGGTTATGTATTGGAGCGTAAGGTCTTTGATAAGCATATGGCAATGGAAGCTGCAAGGGAAGGTGCACAAATTAAAATCAAAACCCATGCCAAAGGTCTAAAAAGACAAGAAGATGGGTCATTTATTGTAACTTGTGAATCCCTGGGAGAAACCTTTGATATCCATGCAAAAATCATCATTGGTGCAGATGGCCCGGAAAGCCATGTTGCTAAATGGGCTGGATTGGATGCTTATATCAAGCCTCAGCATATGGTGGCAGGTGTGCAGTTTGAGATGTGCAATGTAAAAATGGAAAGGAATGATTATCTTGAGTTCTATTTTGGCAGTGTAGCTCCGGGAGGCTATTTCTGGCTCTTCCCTAAAGGTGGAGATGTTGTAAATGCTGGCCTTGGGATCATTACAGATATGGCTGAAAAGCCTGCTTATGAATACTTGGTTGGTGCTGTTAAAAACTGTTATGCAACCCAAGAGGCTCAGGCAGTTGAATTGAATGCAGGAGGAGATCCTGTAGGTGGTCTTGTCAAGGAAATGTACGGTGACAATATCATGCTTTGTGGAGATGCTGCAAGCCAAGTTAATCCACTTACAGGTGGAGGAATCACCAATGGAATGTTAGGTGGCAGATTTGCAGGTGAAGTTGCTGCAGAAGCTATAAAATCAGGGGACTGTTCCAAGAATTTCCTTAAGAAATATGAAAAGTTATATTTGGAAGAAATGGGCAGTGAAATGCAAAAATACACTAAAGTGACTGAGTATCTATGGACTTTAGATGATGATGACATCAATAAGATTGCTCATAAATTCAAGGAAATGGAATTTGATAAGCTAACCACAACTGATATTGTTAAAGTGGTTATCAAAGCGGATCCAAAATCACTTTTAAAATTAGGCAGAATCTTTTTATAACCCCGCTTTTACTCCCAGCTTTTACTCGCCTTCGGCTCGTAAAACCTGGACCAAAACTTTTTTCAGTGGTTTTTAGTAGTAAATATTAATATTATTAAATAATTATTAAATAATTATTAAATTTAACTGAAGAGATAAATTTATCTTTAAATAATTAGAAATTTGAAGAGATTAGTTATTTTCAATCTCTTCTTGTGCTCTTTTTGTCTTTTTCAATAAAACTGGATTTTTGATATATTTTTCGTTTATGTATTTTTTATATATTGCCAATCTTTCTTTTAATTCGTATCCTGCATCATTAGTCAGTTTTTCAAGTTTTTCAAGAGTTGGCCATGGAGATGATGGATTTATATAATCTTCACTAAGCGGGGATACTCCTCCCCAGTCATCGGTACCGCAGAGAAGGAATATTTGGCTGGTTTCATAGTTCAGATTAGGTGGGACTTGAACTGAAACATCTTCATCGAAAAGCAGTTGAGCAGCTGCAACGGTTCTAACCATTTCTAAAAGGCTTGGCTCTTCGTAGTTTTCCATTTGTATTCCCGGACTTACTGTGAAGTTTTGAATGATTACTTCTTGAATGTGACCATACTTATCGCAAATCTCTTTTATTTTAAGCAGGGAATCAGCTATTTCCTCTTTTGTTTCACCGATTCCAATCAATATTCCAGTTGTGTATGCAATATTGAGCTTTCCAGCATTTTCTATAGTTTCAATACGCAATTTAGGATCTTTTCCAGGACTTTTCTCATGTGCTATTGTGTGCATTAATCTATCTGATGAATTTTCAAGCATCATTCCCATTGAGATATTGTACTGCTTTAATTTTTTCATATCCTCATATGAGAAATTTCCTGCATTTGTATGTGGGAATAATTTGGTTTCCTCAACAGTCATTTTGCAGATGTCATAAATGTAATCTACCATGTTTTCATAGCCTAATTTGTCTAATTTTGCCTTTACAGCAGGTTCTGTATCTGCATCTTCACCTATTGTAAACAATGCTTCCTTACAGCCATATTTTTCAGCTTCCTTTAATGTGGACAAGACTTCCTCTTTCTCCATCAATATGATTGCATCAGAATCATCCGGGCTTTGCTTGAATGCACAGTAGCCGCAATCATTTCTACAGATTTTTGTAAGTGGGATGAACACATTTTTGGAATATGTGACAAAATTGCTTTCTCTTTTTGAATTAGCCAATTTCATCAGTTTTAGAATGTCTTCTTTTTTGCATTCTAAAATAGCTATTAAGTCATCTCGACTAAGGTTTTTAAAATCAATATTAGATAAATTAGACATTTTTCACCAGTTTTTTGATTTAATTAAATTTAATTTTTAAATTAATTATTAATTTAAATAAATTAGAATTAAATTAGAATTAAATTAGAACTAATTTGAACTAATTTAGAACTAATTTAGAACTAATTTAGAACTAAATTATTGAATTCTTATTTTATATTTCTTCATCTTTTCCTCTTTCAGAAGCGGTTACTTCAACATATAATGGTCCGAATCCAGATTTGTCTTTCCAGATTGCTACAAAAGCACCTACATTAGGCATTAAGAAGAGTTTGTACTCAACATGGAGTCCCATAGCTTCCAATTGCTCTTTCATTTTGAGTATTCCACCATTATCTGGTGCTGTATCAGCAGCTTCAGCATCCCTTATGTAAGAATCTACCTTTTCTACAAATTCTTTACCGTCATCTGACATGACATCCGCTTCTTCTGCTTGAAGAATGTCTTTAAGCTCTGCTATTTTAGCTTCCATATCATCAATTTCGATTGGGTCACGGCTAATTCCTCTTACAATGACAACATGTTCTCCATGAAATGCTGGTCTGGAACCTTTATATGCATTGAAATGTCCTATAATTTGTCCTGTAGTTTTTAATAATACATCTGACATAAAATCACTTTTTATTTTATAAAATTAATTCTAATTTTTTTAGATTTTTTAATTATTTTTAGTTTTTTTTAGTTTTTTTAATTATTTTTAAATTATCTTTTTAAAAATCATATTTAAAAATTATATAGTTATTTTTAATTTAGATAGTATATAAATTTTACAAAATACTGAAAATAAAATACTCTTTAAATGCTCTTTCGAAACGTATAATACTATTGATTTTAATATATATGTTTACTTAAATTAGGAAATGATATTATGGAAAATTTCGAAAATCAAAAATTCTGTCAATCCTGTGCTATGCCTATGACTGAAGAACTTTATGGAACCAATGCTGACGGTTCTAAAAATGATGATTACTGCATGTACTGCTTTAAGGATGGTGAATTCACATCTGATATGTCTATGGAAGATATGATTGCGTTCTGCAGTGAAAAAATGGTTGAAGTTCATCCTAACATTGATATGGATGAAGCTTTAAAAATGATGAATGAGGTTTTTCCAAACCTTAAAAGATGGGCAAAGGACTAAATTATTAATTTAATTCTTATACTCTTTTTTTTAAAAAGATATAATTTTTAATAAGTAAATTATAGCAAAAAACTAATATAAAAAATAAGTTTTCTATATGGTTTATATTTGATTTAAATGTTTTTTAAAAAAGAAAATAGGAAAAAAAGAATTTTCCTAAAATTTAGTTTTATATAGCATCTGCTATTGGTTCGAGGTTATTGTTTTCATTGAATTTCATCAATTCATCATAACATGCTTTCCAATCATCAGGACTTGCCTTTTCCATATAGGCATAAATGACATATTCATTGCCGTTATGTTCTGTTATTTCTAAAACTCCATAACTTAAACCGATATTTCCACTAGTCATATAA
Source organism: Methanobrevibacter sp. (assembly GCA_016838945.1). Lineage (GTDB taxonomy): Archaea > Methanobacteriota > Methanobacteria > Methanobacteriales > Methanobacteriaceae > Methanobrevibacter. Next base: position 3,783 of record JADLKP010000086.1, on the reverse strand, counting down.
TTCATCACGTCTCCCATTTTACTTGAAGTGTGTTCTGTTGTGTTGTATGTGTTGTTGTTTCCTTCAACTATGAGGTAATCGGTACCGTTTTGTAAATAATACTCTTGAACACTATCATCATAATAGTCCCAAGTACAAATGGTCATACCGGTTTCGTTATTTGTAGAGAAATATTCGGTTACTTGATCAAATCCATCATTAAGCTTAAAGTCTGCAGCACTTGCAGCTCCAATCACTAAAAAGCTTAACAATAATAATGCAAAAATTTTTTTAATCATTCATATCACCTAACTACTATTTTTTTATCATTATTTGTTTTGTTTACTTTTCAGTACGTATGAATTTAATTATGATATATATTCCAAGAACTGCACTGATTAGGAATCCAAAGAAACCGATAGCTGAAATGTCCCATACTCTTGGTCCTTTATCTGCTAAAATTGCAATGGATGAACCAACAAGCAATGCAGAAACGATTAATGAAATGGATAATTGATCTTTCAATTCATCCAAGCCAGTGTGGTTCATATTTAACTCTAATTGTCCTTTTTCAAGCTTGTCAAGAGTGCTGTTAAGTCTGTCAGGCAAGTCTTTTAATAAGTGTTCAATTTCTACAATGTAGTTGAATCCACCACCAACAAGATTTCCTGGTTCGAATTTTGATTTAATCATTTTTTTCGCGAATGTTTCAAGCTCTGCAGTAAGATTGAAGTGAGGATCCAATTTGTCTCCTGCATCTTCAATAAGGAGTATTCCTCTTCCAATCATTACGAATTCTCTTGGAAGAATGATATTGTGCTTGATCATGACATTCATTAAGTTGTCGAATATTCCATCCATTTGGTCTATGTCAACTCCAATGTAGGTGTTTAGCAAGTCATCAACATCTGCCTTAAATTCATCAGTATTCTGTTCAGGAGTGATGATGTTCATATAAAGCATTTGATTGATCAAATGGTGTGAATTTCCATCCAATAGGAGCAATATCATTTGAGCAAAGTTTGATCTGAAAGTATCGTTTACAACTCCCATCATTCCCATGTCTATGTAGCAAAGCTTGTTGTCTTTGGTTACAAACAAGTTACCTGGGTGTGGGTCCGCATGGAAAAATCCGTCAAGCAATACTTGTTTCAAGTAGGATTGGCATCCATACTGAGCGATTTCCTTATTGTTTATTCCTTCGATTTCATTGTCGAACAGGTCGGTCACTTCATATCCGTCAATAAGTTCCATGTTAATGACTTTGGAAGTACAGTATTCAGGATATACGTCTGGGAATTTTATGTAATCCACATCTGAAAAGTTTTTGGTGATCTTACCTATGTTTCTGACTTCTTCCATATAGTCGAGCTCTTTGAAGATTGACCTTTCGAATTCTTGAGCCATTGCAGGTAAGTTATATGTTCTTGTTCCTGAAACATGCTTGTCCAGGGTTCCAGCTATTTTATTCAATATTTTTACATCAGGTTCAATCACATCAATGATGCCTGGCTTTTGAACCTTAACTGCAACTTCTTGGCCACTTTCCTTTAATGTTGCCTTATATACTTGACCGATTGATGCAGAACCAAGAGGCTCTTCATTGAATTCGGAGTATACCTCTTCGAGAGGCTGTCCAAGTTCCTCTTCGATAACTGCTCTCATTTCTTCAAAAGGAGTTGCAGGTGTGTTGTCCCTAAGCAATTTCAAATCATCAGCTATTTCATTACCGACTAAATCTGGCCTTGTAGCGAGTAATTGGCCTAATTTGATGAATGCAGGGCCACACTCTTCCATTGCATATCTTAAGTCTGAAACTTCAAAATCATCATCGTCTTCGTTGTCTTTCAATAATTTTGCTAAGTGGTGTCTTTTTGCAACACCCATAATTTCATCAAAACGTTGTCTTGATACTTTCTTATCTTCTTTTGCCATCTAATCGCCTTTAATTTTAACTATCATAGATTTTGTTCTTTTCTGCCTTAATCGGTGGAATAGAAATTTATCAGTTTAACCAATTAATGGGGGATACGAAATCTAAGAATAATTATTTAATTCATATAATGATTGATTAACTCATATAATAATTAAGTTAACTATATTAAATTATTTTTAATATGATATATAATGTTTATGATATTTTTTTGTTTTAAACATTATATAACGGGGTTTAGAAAAAAATAGGGCATTATTTTGTTTGAATTGTAAAAATAGCTTAAACTATTTGTAAAAATAGTAAAATAGGTTTATAATCCTTTCATTGACTAAGTCTATAAAATAGTAAAAATAGTTATTATTTTTATTAAGTATAAATTAAGCAAATAAGCAATATTTGCATGTGTTTTAAAAGAAAAAATAAAAGTTTAATTAAGTTTCATGAACTTAATCTTAACTTCTCATTATAAATTAAGTATTTTTAAACACTTAATCTTAACTTCTCATTATAACTTAAGTATTTTTAAACACTTAATTTTGCTTCTTATTATAAATTAAGTTCTTCTTTGAGAGAACCTAAAGTGGAAACTTTTTCTGCATAAGCATTGTGTCTGTGAATACTTTCATGGTTTTCTTGTCTTGTAGTGATCAATGTGTCATCAGGCAAGTATGAAAACTCTTCAATGATCTTTTCATTCATTGTTCTGACGCAGTCTTCTACAAATACAGGATTTTTATGTGCACGCATTACAACTGCATTTTCATCAGGACGTTTTAATAGTTCTGAGATAGGAGAACTCATAGATGATTCAATGATTTCAATCAATTTTTCACCATCGATGTACTCTTTTTCAGGAACTTCTATTAAAATGGTTCCTACTCCCCTTTGGTTGTGGGAAGCGAAAGTTACAGTATCCAATACTTTTTCGCATGTTTCTTCATCTAAGAATTTTAATAAGTTGCTTTTATCCACTTCTCTTACAGATTCCTGTGCACATGGACATACAGTCATTCCGATAACTTCAGCACCAATAGCTTTTCTAATGGTGATGGTCCCATCATCTTCACGAATACCCACAGCATTAGCTATTAATTTAGCCATTTCCTGTGATCTATTGTCTGTTACTGGGGATTCCTTCATGAACATGTAGTCACTGACCATGTTTACTTCAACACGTTTAGCGTATTCATGCTTTTCAAGCATCCTATTAACGATATCTGCACAAAGTGATTCAACACCGGCGGAAGCACCTTTAGCAACTTCATCAACAACTTCACTGATAGCTTCAGGGGTTCTAGACATATGTGTACCTTTTTGAGTGCTTGGCAAATCTACAAAAGCATCAAAAGTAGGTAATAATATGATTGGTCTTTTTTCTTTTCTTTTAAGAGTTAAAAGTTTTTTGACGCCAGTAACACCTACTCTGCTTAAGTGAATAGGGATACGTGGTTCATCATCTTGTGTGTCTGGGAGACAAACTACCATTTTGTTTTACCTTCTTTAATTTTATTAAAAATAAATATGATCTTTTATTACAATAAATAATTACAATAAATTTCTACAATCCATGTTTAATTTCTTATAATAAAATAAATATTTTATTTTCTATATTTACAATACTATAATTTTATATTTATATATTTTTTGTTTAATTGTTTAATTTTTATTGTTATTTTTTATTAATCATTGGTTAAAAATAGCTTTTTAGTAAATTATATTTTCTTAAAAGTAATTTGAAAGAGTTTACTTTAAAAATAGTAAATAAATAGTAAATAAATAGTAAATAAATAGTAAATAAATAGTAAATAAAGTGTATATAAATAGTAAATAAATTGTAAATAAATAGTAAATAAAAATAATTAATAAAT
>JADLKP010000085.1 GCA_016838945.1 Methanobrevibacter sp. | reverse complement strand
GAATAAAATAAAATAGAATAAAATAGATTGAAAAATAAGTTAAAAATAGAATAAAATAAATTAGAATAGATTAAAATAAATAAAAAAGAAAAAAATAAAAGATTTTAATTAAAACCTTTTAATTTTTTAGGAAAAGATTTGTTCTAACATCCAATCAGCATCATATTCCTTGATGTCATCATAAGATTGGCCCATACCTAAGAACAATATTGGTTTTTTAATGATATAACCAACGGAAAGTGCAGCCCCTCCTTTTGAATCTGCATCTGCTTTGGTAAGTATGACACCATCTATATCAATAGCCTCATTGAATTTTCTTGCTTGTTCTGTTGCATCGTTACCTGTTAATGCATCACCAACAAATACAACCAAATCAGGTTTTGAAACCCTTCTGATCTTTTTCATTTCATCCATCAAGTTGGTGTTTGTTTGCATTCTTCCAGCAGTATCAATCAATACAAGCTCTTTTCCTTTAGCTTTAGCGTGCTGAACAGCATCAAATGCTACAGCTGCAGGGTCAGACCCTTTTTCATGCCTGATCAATTTAACGCCTAAGTTATCCGCATGATATTGAACCTGTTCAATAGCTCCTGCCCTGAATGTGTCTGATGCAGCAATAACTGGAGTATAACCTTTTTTAATGTAGTAATTGGATAATTTGCCGATAGTGGTTGTCTTACCGGTACCGTTAATACCTACAAGCATCACTACAAGAGGCTCTCCTTGAGCAACCTTCTCTTCAAGAAGCTCTGTCATTGATTTGCCTTCAATGTCAATGATTTTAGCAACTGCATTCTTAAGTGCTTGATAGGTATATTCTTCAATATCACTGCTTCTTTTGATTTTTTGACCAACAAGATCATTTTTAACGGATTCGACAACAACACTTGAAACATCCATTGCCACATCCGCTTCCAAAAGGCCTAATTCCAATTCAAAGAGAATGTCCTCCACATCATCTTCAGAAATTGATTTTTCCTTAATGAATGATAAGAAACCACCTGATTTCTCTCCTTTTCCTTCATCATCAGATTTATCTTTCTTTCCACGTCTGAAAAATGAACGTTTGGATTTTTTCCCTTCTTTAGCTTCCTCTTCAACTTCAGCTTCTTCATCTGCTTCTTCATCTACTGATTCCTCATCAGCCTCTTCAACAGATTCTTCTGCTTCTTCAGGACCCTCATCTTCTGCTTCTTTTGCTTCTTCTACTTCTTCTTCAGTAGTTTCTTCAGCTTCCTCTTTAGAATCCTCTTTTTTGCCCCTATTGAAGAATGAACGGAACCTTCCAGCCCTTTCTTTTTTCTCTTCCTCTTCAGATTCCTCTTCAGATTCCTCTTCTGCTTCCTCTTTTAAAGCAGCATCTAATATTTCATCCAACTCATCTTCAGAGATATCATCTTCACCTTCAAACTCATCTTCTTCAGATTCGCTTAAAGGCACATCTTCAGAAACTTCTTCATCAAAAATCTCTTCTTCAGATTCTTCAATCTCATCAAAAGTTTCTTCACTAGATTCCTCAATCAATTCTACATTATTCTCTTCTTTAGCCTCTTCTTCGACTTTATTCCTTAATTTTCCACTTGCATCCGCAAATTTTTTCTTTAATGAATCAAACAAGTTTATCCCTGCCTAATAATAAGTGTTATTTAAATTTTTATTGAATTCTTTTAAATTCTCTCAATGATTGATTAGATTTAATCATTTATACAATTATGATATTTATATTTAAAAATTAATAAACTTACTTATTTTAAAAATAGCATATAAAGTTTATTATTGAAATATAAAAAAGATGAAAAATATAAAAAATGATTCAAAAATAATCTAAAAATGATTTAAAAATAATCTAAAAATATAAAAAATACTAAAATAGTTAAAAAAAGTTAAAATAAAAAGAAAAAGATTAAAAACTAATTAAGAAGCATAAGACTCCAAAACAATGAAAAAAGTTTTGGTCAAGGTTTTTTGGCCGAAGGCCAAAAAAGCTTGGAAAAAGCTTGAGCTACATCATGCCTTGACCTTGAAGTTTTTGCATCAATTGTTCAGCTTGAGGAGAAAGCTGAGCTACAATATTGGTAATTTGTTGCAAGTCTGCAAATAATTTGTCAAGGGTATTTTCAAGCTCTTTTTTCTGTTCAGCAGTAGTTTGTTTAGCTTCTTCAAAAGTTTTAGCTACTGCTACACCTGAACCAAGACTCATAATAACCTTGTTTTCATTTTTAATCTCTGCATTAATGAAGGAGCCAGCACCAAGAGGAACTAAAGTCTCAATGGTGTCTTTATCACTAATATCATCTAATGTAGATTCTAAAATTTTAATTTCAGCAAGTGAAGCTTGAACTGCATCAATCTGGTTTTGATATAATTCAGATTGAGATTTGTACACTTCAAGTTGAGCTAAAATTTGTTGTAATTTTTGCTGGTCTTCCATTTTAACACCTAAAGATTAGATTATCATTTAAAGAATTGCTTTTACGATAGGATCTTCTACTTCATCCTCAGCAATTTCTTCAATGGAGTCTACTTTAATTTGATTTCTTTTAATTCCATGTTTGCTTCCAAAGATGGAATAAAGTTTTTCGTAAATGTCTTCTTCTTTGATAGCCTTTAACTCTTTAGTGAAAACTTGGGTTTCACTACCCATTACAAAACTACCTTTAATTCTATAAATTTTTGTTAACATAAGAATCCCTTCCTAATAATACTATAATTAATCATCTGACCTATAATTGAATATTAATGAAAATAATCAATTAACACAACATATCCTTAAACTATGATGAAATTAAAAATCGCCGAAATCCAAAAAGCCTAAAGCCTCTTCGATTCTAGCCATTTCCGGACCGGTGGTATGTTCTCCAACCATAACTCCATTAGAGTTGGCGATACCACATGCACCTACAAGAGGCATACCTTTGCATACGGTTCCGATATTTCCTTCAACCTTAAAGAACCCTTCAACATGTTCAAGTTCGTCGGATAAGGTATCTCTATGCAAGAGAGCACCCTTATTGGTAATTATACTTGCTGAACCGACGATCTTGGAATCAGCAAATTGATATATCTCCACAGGAACCTTTAAGGTATCTTCAATGACTTTGATAGTTTCTTCCTTAATGTTTGGACCTGCAATAGCACCATAATCGTTTACTGCAAGGATATTTCCAACTGCAGTATATTTTCCAGGAAGTCTTGCAACATTAAGCCCTGCATCCTCCAAGAGTTCCATTTCCTTATCAGTTGTGTGTGGGGAAACAACGAACCCATGGGAATTTCCAGTAGCGAGAACTCCATTCAAATTGCATCCTGCAATGGAAGTTCTTATCAAATCCACTTCAAGTGCCTCTTTCATTACAGATTCCATTTCAGTAGGAATATTAAAAGGAACAATAGCTACTTCATCATTAACGGATATGTAAACTCCTAAATTAGGATTTCCAGTTAAATTTATTCTTTTAAGCATATTTTATTCCTTATATAAATTTTAATTTGAAAACATCTTTAATAAAAAATATCTGAATTGATATAAATTATAAGATATTTTAACTTAATAGATTGAAAAGATGATTAAATATAGCCATAGCAAAATTAGTTTTCTGCTAAAGTTGCTTTAACAACACCTTCTTCATCTTTTACAGCGTTTACTTTTACTTTGGATGGAATTTTTTGAATTCCTCTTTCCCAAATAAATTCATTTATAGAAGCGTCAAGTTTAACTTCTTCAGCTTTCATATGTTTCATTAAAAAGTTTTGAACTTCTCTGATAGCTCTAGGAGCTCTGATAGTTCTTTTAACGTTTTTAACTTTTCTAAGTGGAATAACATAAGTTCTTTCTAATTCTTCTGCCATATTAAACACCCCTATATTTTGAGATCATTTCTTCTCCAATGTCTAGGTTTAGGTCTGTATCTTAATTTACGTTGAGTTTTAGAATAAGCCCAAATAGGGATTCTTCTGTTTTGTTTATTAGCTTTAGCCATTCTTAATTTTTTAGCTAATGGTTTATTTCTACTCATTTTTTCACCGCGAATATAATAAATTTGATATTTTGAAAAATAATTTAATTAATATTAATAATCAACTTGAACAAGAATCATTCATTGCTTTAAGCCAATAACATTGGTCTGATAATGTTCTGGAAAAATTTCAGAAGAGTTTCCTCCTTTCTTATCAATCAATGAGCGGATTTCAACTTCATAGTCAGAACTTGTATCCTTATTGCTTTTCTCATGCTTCAATTCAAAAAGATTGCCTACAAGATATTTGATGGTCTTATAGCCAAAACTATCCAAATTCATATATTGGACATCTTTTCTATCTTCCAAGCTCCTTATTTGATTCCTATTGAGTTTCGGAGTCTTGTCATCTCTTCTTGTACCGTCAGCAACAAGATCATAATGATTTGCCACTTCCTCAACAACAGCTTCATGGAGATACTTTATTCCATCATTAGGAAATCCATCTTCCATAATCATATCCACAGCCGTTTCCAATATGGAAATGTCCAAGTCTAAAACTTTATGTTTCAAGCCAATGGACTGTGCAGATTTTGCTGCTGGATGATATGAATCATAAACACCGAAGTTAGCAGTAACAAGTTCAACATCAAAACCTAATTGATCGAGAATGATTCCCATCAATGAACTGTCTTTGCCACCACTATAAAGAACACAAGCTTTCATTTTATCAAAGTTGATATTTAGAAGTATTTGAAAACTAAAAGCCAATTATCTTCTTGTAATATGGATCTCTCTTTTTTGACCCATAAGATTTTTAAGCAAAACTTTAAGTTGTTCATCAGTTACTTTTCCTCTAAGAGAACCTGCTTGAGCTGATTGCAAGAGTTGAATCTCAATATTTTGAACGAGTTCTGGCTTGGTTAATCTAAGATTATCCAATCTTCCACGAGCTTCAGGAGTCAAAATTTGCTTCATAGCCTGTTTTAATTGAGCTTCCATTTCTGCTTGTCTTTGCTGAGCAGCTTGCTGCTCAGCCAATTGTTGCTGAGCCATTTGCTGTGGGTCAGCGTTCATAGCTGCTTGTTTTTGTAATTCAGCCATACGTCTTTTGCGTATTTCATCAAGTTCACTCATAATAAAAACCCCATTAATTTAAATTATTTTCATTGAATCAATCATTTAATAATCCTTTAAAAATATTCCAATGATCAATTCTAATTAATTCTACCTAATATTTTGAAAGTTCTGGAATATCTTTAATTAATTCAGCAGAAGTATTATCTAAGAAAGATCTACCTTCTGGAGTAATAATTCTTCCAGCATCGACTTTTTCTACGTAACCTGCATCTTCTAATTGATGTAAAGCTACTCTTACAATAGAGCCACTACCTTTTCTGAATTTTTCAGGGTTAACTCCTCTATCTTTTTTACCACCGTAGAAGGTTCTTAAACTTCTTACTCCAACTGGTCCATCAATATAAACTCTTCTTAAGATAGAAGCGCATCTTACATACCACCAGTCGATGTTTTCTGGTTTTCTTTCTTTGTGAACACCAGTTTTAACAAGTTTTGTCCATTCAGGGGCAACGATTTTATCATTATTATCTTTAAATTCATCTGCAACAGTATTAATTAATAACTCTGCAGGAACATCAAATACAGTTGTCATATAATTTTCTCCAATTAATATGTTTCTAATCCAGTTATCTTGACTCACCTAAGACTGGTGTCTGTAACTCTAAGTGAGTAATCTAATTGGATTGCTTTTTATAAATAACAGCAACATTCCCTCTAACGTCAATAAGTTGAGCCTTTGTGCCTTCAACAATGCTGCTAATTAAATCATCTTTATTTCTTGCTACATTTTTAGCAAAACGTAATTTGATAATAGGATTGGATTTTAACTGACGTTTAATCTCTTCAATGACATTGTCGTTAACACCAGCTTTTCCAATATTGATTGTCATAGCGGAACGAGCTTCATTCATAATCTCTTTTTTTGAAAGTGTAAGAGTCAATTTTAGCTCTCCTTTTTAACTTTTTTTCCCTGATGTAAGGAATTTTCATAATTTGGCCACACTCACCACAAAAAATATTAATTTCATTATTAATTAGCCGGACAGTGCAGTTATGGCCAGGAACCAAAAATTTGTAACAGCTTTTACAATATCTTCGTCCCCAAGCTTGAGGAATCTTTGTATTATACTTCTTTGAAATCTTTCGAGCAAGCTCAACATACCTATGAGATCTTTCAGGATGCTCTTTATATTCCTTTTCTGCACGATTAAAAAGAATATTCATCCGTTCTTGAGCAATCTCAATCATCCAATCAGGTCTTTTTCCTCTAGCCATAGATACTCCTCTCATACACGACATAATCTCTTTAAAATAACTAATTGCCTAAATAAAAGTAGATTTTGATGAGAAATCAAATTTAAAGCAATGTAAAAATAAAGCAATTAAATAAATATTCCTATAATATAATAGTACAAGAGGAATATTAAGATAAGATATGTTTTTTATTATATAAAAAGGTTTTCTAAAAATATTATATTAATATAAATTATTATTAAAAAAGTGTAAATTTATAGTCTAATTTCATAGCCTATTTAAGTTTTTTCTTAGGGGTTGGAAGTTCATCATACATCGCTTCCAAAAGATCTGAGAGAAACTCCCTATCATCAACATCATCAATGAGCAACATTTCCTTGGCACCTTCATAAGGTAATTCCATATCTGCATCAGGCATAATCTCCAATGCCGCTTTCACTGGTTTGACTAGAAAACGGTCATCGTAAATGCCACCGACAATCTTTCCACGATAGTAGATGATATATTCTCCCATCATTGCACGATAGGATATATCCTCTAAATCAGATAGTTGTTCCAGTGCAAATTCCAGATATTCTTTACTTGACGCCATCAAATCACTTTAATCTTCAATTTAATATATGAGCACATTGAGCCATTAAATAATTTTATAAGTTATTCATTGATTCAAAAGCCATTCCATGTAATCAATTGAGCCAACAGGACATTCCAGATTATCAGTTGCAATATCCAATATCAAATCACGTATCTCTTCAATTGATTTTTCAGTGCCATCTATTTCACTGACTTCATCGCCATAAATCTCATAAGCTTCAGCAGAACAGACTGCAAGTGCCTCAGCTTCCAAGTTTTCTTGAATCTTAGATGCGGAATAATTCCTTTCCTCAAGTCTGCCTTTAAGAATTATTGGGTTTAAGCGGAGCACAATCATCTTATCTGCACCTTCACAAAGGTGAGACAAGTGCCCTTCCACTATAATAATGTCATCGGTACCTTGATTGATTTCCTCATTCAAAGATTCATTCAATCCACCAATGTCAATGACCTTATAAAACTTATCTGGGTCTTCACCTAAAACCAAATCATTTTCAATAGCGAAATCGTTGATTTTGATAAGCTTTGAGTCGAATCCATTTTGAGATAAATAATCATTTAAGTTTGCGGCAACAGTTGTTTTGCCAGTGCATGGAGTGCCTGATATGAAAATAACTGTATCTTTGGATAAATCATTTAAAATAGACATACAAAACACTGCAATATTATTTTTTAAGGATTATACGCAAAACATCCTCATCTTCCAAGACATGGTCAGGCCCTACCTTCTGACCTGGGAATTTGACTGAAGTTCCCCAAATCTTAGCATGACGGAAGTTCTTGACAAACTCCCTGTGAAGTTTCTCACATGCATCGATAACTGTAGACCCTCTTCTGATAACCAAAGGATCTTCCATATCTGCCTTTCTGCCTTGCGGTTTCAAGTAAACCCTTATCAAATCCACCCGGTCAAATATCTCTTCCTTAAGCGCATCGATATTGAGTTTCTTATCTGCAGAAATTGGTATGAATTCAGGAATTTCCTTTTGAAGTTCCTTTAAGTAATCAAGGTCAACCAAATCCACCTTATTCAATAGAATCATCATAGGAACATATGACTTGTTGTCTTCAATAACATCAATGAATTGGTCTATGGTGACATCATCCCTAAACAATACATCTGCATTGTGAATTCCATACTCATTAATGATTGACCTGATGGTTTTCTCATCCAAATGGGTTAAAGGAACTGTTGTTGATACATTGACCCCACCTTTACGTGTCTTTTTGATTTTAACATCAGGCTTTGTTTGATTTGGTCTTACACCTACATTATCAAGCTCTTTTAAGATGACATTCAAATGCTGTGGGTTGAGAGTGTCCAACACTACAATAATCAAGTCAGCAGTTCTTGCCACTGACAAAATCTCTTTACCTCTACCTTTACCTCCAGCAGCACCAGTAATGATTCCAGGAATGTCAAAAATTTGAATTTGGGCATTATTGTATTCCATAACCCCAGGAATGATTTCCAAAGTAGTGAATTGATAAGCTCCAACTTTACTTTCAGCATTGGTCAATTCATTGAGCAAGGTAGATTTACCTACAGATGGAAAACCTACTAAAACAGCCGTAGCATCTCCACTTTTTTTGATGTGGAATCCTTCACCTTTAGATCCGCCGCTACTCCTTTTGATTTGCTCTTCCTTAAGTTTAGAAATCTTTGCCTTTAATTTACCAATGTGATGAGAAGTAGCCTTATTATAAGGTGTTTTTTGAATTTCCTCTTCAATAGCTTTTATTTTTTCTTCTATAGACATAAACTCCCCATTAAATAATTTATTGTGAAATAAGAATTGATTTAAAACAATTTATTGTTTTATTAATTTTTTAATAAATTTAAAACATTGCAAATAATGTTTTTAAAAAATCTATTTTAAATGTTTTAAAAACATTTGTTAAAAATGTGTTTTTAAAAAATCTATTTTAAATGTTTTAAAAACATTTGTTAAAAATGTGTTTTTAAAATGTATAATATTTTATTATAATAT
>JADLKP010000084.1 GCA_016838945.1 Methanobrevibacter sp. | reverse complement strand
TTTTTAAAGTTTTTTTTTTAAAAAAAATTATATTTTCGTTGGAATTTTATAAAAATCTTATAAAATAAAAGTTAAAAAGGCAAATAATTAATTATAAAAGTGATTAAAACAATAATATAATTGTTAATGTCAAAAGACTATCTTTAAATTTAATATTATAATTGGTGAACTTAATGTGTGGAATAGTAGGTATGGCAGGTGATTTCAATGAGGAAATGCTCCGAACTGTCCTTGAATCAATAAGTCATAGGGGAGAAGACTACTCTGATATATTTATTGATGAAGAAAATAGGATTGGTTTAGGCCATAATCTATTGTCTATTTTTAGCTTAATTGATGAAAACAATCAATTATCTGATAATTTTGAAGAAAACAAGCAGCCAATCATATTAAATGATCTTGTTTTGGTATTCAATGGAGAAATCTATAACTTCAATCATCTTGAATCATTTTTAGAAGAGAATAATGATGATTTTCATAAATCCAAAAGTGACAGTCAATTATTGGCTAATCTAATTGAATACTATTATAATTCAATAAAAGAAGACAATTGGGTAGATAGTTCTTTAATATTATTGGAATCAGTCAAATTCGTTCTTCCACAATTGGATGGAGACTATTCATTTGCTGTTTATGATATAAAACACAAGAATCTATTAATTTCAAGAGATTCCATTGGAGTCAAGCCATTATTTTATGGGATAGATAAAGAAAAAGACTTGAATGCTTTCGCATCAGAGAAAAAGGCTCTTTGGAAAGCCGGAATAAGTGATGGAAACATTCATGATTTGCAGCCTGGATCCATATTATACAACTGGAAAATTGTGGATTTGGAGGATAGTCTAATAAATTGCATTATAAATGCCGATTTTAAGGAAATCAAAAATAATTTCAATGAATATAATGACTATCTGGAAACAAAAGATGATTATAATGTTTATAAAGAATTGCTTATTGATGATTTGTATTCTGCAGTTGAAAAAAGAGTGGAAAACATATCAAATGTGGGACTAATATTCTCTGGCGGTGTAGACAGCACCATTTTAGCTTATCTTTTAAAGAGAATAGCTGAAAAAAGGAATGATGATAATAATTCTCTCCCGCTAAACATCAGATTATACTCAGTTGGAGTGGAAAACTCACAGGATGTAAAGTTCAGTGAGGAGATTGCTGCTGATTTAGATCTTCCACTAAAAACAATAATAATTGATGAGAATACAGTTAAAGAGTCAATCAAACCTGTTTTAACTGCCATTGAGGATGATAATCTAATGAAATTAGGAGTTGGCATGACCATTTATCTTGCTGCAAAGGCCATGAAAGATGATGATGTTAAGGTTGCATTATCAGGTCAGGGAGCAGATGAACTCTTTGGAGGCTACAATCGCTATCTGAAGCATTTTGAAGACAATGGCTTGTTCGATTCCTATTTTGACTTGGATGAAGAGATATACCACGATATGGCAAACATGTATCATGTAAATCTTGAACGTGATGATGCTGTATCAATGGCTAATGGTGTAGAGCTTAGAGTACCCTTTTTAGACAAAGATATAATCAATTTAGCATTGGATATTCCTGGAAAGTATAAGATAAATGATAATGAGGATGTCTTGAGAAAACATATCTTAAGAGATGCAGCAAAATCCATTGGAGTTCCTGATTATATATCTGATAGGCCTAAAAAAGCAGCCCAATATGGTTCCGGAATCAATAAGATACTTAAAAAGAGAGTTTTAAGGTCATTTGATATTGAAGAATTTATTGAATCATTAAAGAATGAGTAATCACTTTTTTTTATTATTCTTAAAAGTTTCAAAACTTAAAAAGTGGCAATGCAATTTATAAAAAGTTTCAAAACTTTAAAAGTGGTATTGCAGTTTATAAATAGTTTCAAAACTTTAAAAGTGGTATTGCAGTTTATAAATAGTTTCAAAACTTTAAAGGTGGTATTGCAGTTTATAAATAGTTTCAAAACTTTAAAAGTGGTATTGCAGTTTATAAATAGTTTCAAAACTTTAAAAGGTGCATTGCAGTTTATAAATAGTTTCTAAACTTTAAAGGGGCATTGCAATTTATAAATTAAATTTTCAATTTATAAAAGTATATTAATATTGATAGACATATATTAAGTTAATATAAACTTAATTTATATTCTAAAATATTATATAATAAGCAAAAAAGCTTTATAATTGGAATATTCTAAATTTAAATACTTTTTAGGAGAATTATTATGGCAATTGAAAAAGATGCAGAAAAGATCTTAGAAGAATTTTCAAAAACTTTGGATAAAGTTCCTGAATTGGAAGGAACATATTACATTACTGATAACCTTAACTTAAACCGTGAAGATGAATCTGAACAGAACGATTCCACTAAAATCGTCAGAAATGCAAGAACTGATAAAGACGGTAATGTAGTTGTGAAAAAGGCTGAATGGACTGGATAAATCCATTTGATTTGATATGATATAAAACTTATTCTAATTTATTGCAAATAACTGAAGAAGGGATTATTTATGAGAATGAATTTGATTCTTGAAATATTGGATGTTCCTGGACAATTGGTTTCTATCTTAAATCCAATAGGTGAACTTGGAGCTAATGTAGTGACCATTGTTCATAAGAGAGAGATCAAGGCTGAAGAGGGCAAAGCCGCTATCGAAATAGCGCTTGAAGGTGAAAGAGAAAACTTGCAGGCTGTAATCGACAAATTTAAGGATATGGGAGTTTCTCTCATTGAAGTTGATGATGCAGTAAAAAAGGAAAAGCTAAGCACTATTCTCTACGGACACATCATTGATTCTGACTTGAGAGACACTGTAGATAAGATCAATGCTGTTGATGGCCTTGTCGTTAGTGATTTGCAATTGAAATTGGATGGTGAACTTAAGTCCACTGCACTCATTACCATTGAACTTGATTTAGGTAAAAGGGACATTGCATACAATAAGATAATGGAAATAGCCCAGGAGAAGGATTTCTTGGTTATTGATGAGGTATAGGGGGAGTTTAAATGGATGAATGTAAAGTCATTATTATGGGTTTTGGAGCTGTAGGTAAAGGTGTGGCAAATGCTATCTCCTTAAAGAAAGATATGATTGAAGACAAATTCGGAATCACTTTAAAAGTTGTGGCAGCTGCTGATTCATCTACATCTGCCATCTGTGAAGATGGTTTGGATGAGGAATTGCTCCTTAAAACCAAAGAGGAAACAGGCAAATTATCCAACTATCCAGAATATGGAAGTGAAAAATCAGGTATTGAGGTATTGGACGCTGTTGAATATGATGTCTTGATTGAAGCGACTCCAACCAATATCAAAGATGCAGAACCTGCAAAATCCTTGACTTTGAAGGCATTTGCTGACGGTAAGGATGTGGTGACCTCAAATAAGGGACATTTAGCATTATTCTACAAGGAATTGATTGAAGCTAAGGAAGCTGCAGGAGTGGACTTCAAGTTTGAAGCATCTGTCGGTGGAGCAATGCCTATAATCAATTTATGTCAGGAAACTCTTGCAAGCTGTGGAATCAGCTCAATCAAAGGTATCTTAAACGGTACCACAAACTATATTTTATCAAGAATGACCACTGAAGGAATGAGCTACGAAAATACATTGGAAGAGGCTCAACAGTTAGGAATTGCTGAAACTGATCCTACACAGGATGTGGAAGGTATCGATGCAGCATGTAAAGTGGTTATTTTAGCTAATTCTGTATTAGGAATCGATGCAACATACAGTGATGTGGAAGTAAGAGGAATATCTGATGTATCCTTAGATGCAATTGAGCTTGCCAAAGAGGAAGGTTATTATGTTAAATTGATTGGAGAAGTATCTAAGAAACAATTGAAGGTATCTCCAAGACTTGTTAAGAAAAACAGTCCATATGCAATTGATGGAACCTTAAACTTAGCAAATGTAACCACTGATTTGGCGGATGACATTACTGTAATGGGAAAAGGTGCAGGTTCCTTGGAAACTGCTTCTGCAATGCTTACAGACTTAATCAATATTATTAAGAACAAATAATTGTTAAATTGAATTGATTCAATTTAATTCTTATTTCTTTTTTTATCATTTTTAATCAATTTATGATTATTTCAGCCAAATATAAGATAAAATAAATTAATCAATTTATGATTATTTCAGCCAAATATAAGATAAAATAAATTAATCTTATTTTATTAAAAAGGAATATATGATAAATTTTAAGATTTTACAGATGATTATTTGATAACATTGTTAAAAGAATTATAGGGGTTATATAATGAAAATTGTAATAGTAATTGAAGATGGAGCCAGCGATTATCCAATAGAGGAAATCGATGGAAAGACTCCGCTTAAAGTAGCAAACAAACCAGTTTTAGATAGGATAGCTCGTGAAGGAAAAACCGGTTTGATTCAAAATGTGCCGGAGTCATTGCCTCCTGGTTCAGATGTGGCTAATATGAGCATATTTGGTTATGATCCATTGGATTATTATACCGGTCGTGGACCGCTTGAAGCTGCAAGTATGGGTGTAGAAACAAAAGAAGGAGATGTTGTGTTCCGTTGCAACACTATCACCGAAAGGGATGGATTGATGGCAAGCTCAAATGCAGGACACATCTCATCTGAAGAGGCAGCAGAGCTTATGGAAGCATTGAATGATTACTTTAATGACAAATATCCTGATTTTAAAGGAAAATTCTATCCTGGTGTAAGCTACAGGCATTTATTTGTATACAATGATAGTGAAAATGCAGAGAAATTAGCTGAATTGGATATGGTTCCTCCACATGATTTTGTTGGAGAAACAATAGCTGATAAGCTTGAATTCGATTCCTTTGCAGATGAAGTCAAATCAATCATGTTGGAATCACAAGAGGCTTTAGCAAATCACCCAGTCAATCAAAAAAGAATTGAAGAAGGCAAGGAGCCTTGCAATATGGTTTGGTTCTGGGGTCAAGGAACTATGCCTGACATGCCTAAAATGGAAGATGTCTATGGACTTAAAGGTGCTGTAATCACTGGAGTGGACTTGATTAAAGGATTAGGTGTATGTTCTGGTTGCACCAATCTGGATGTGCCTGGAGCAACTGCATTCTTTGATACAAACTACAAAGGAAAAGGAGAATATGCAGTGAATGCACTTAAGGACAATGACATTGTATTTGTCCATATAGAATCACCAGACGAAGCAGGACATGCTAAAAACCTTGAAGAAAAGGTCAAGGGCATTGAAAATATTGACAAGTTTATTCTTGCTCCTTTAATGGATGCATTAGAAGAGTATGGGGACTTTAAAATAGCTGTTTTGCCTGATCATCCAACTCCAATAGATATCGGTACACATACAAGGGATATGGTGCCTATTGCTATCTATTCCTCTAAAGATGAAGCAGATGACGTTTTAGTCTATGATGAGGATAGCGTTAAAGATGGTGCTTTAGGTGAATTGATCGGTTGTGATTTACTTAAATTATTATTGGAATAGTTTCTATTCTAATTTTTCTTTTTTTTATCATAAGAATTTTAAAAACTTTTTTTTATTTCTTTAATTATTTTTACTTATTCCTATTTGCTTTTTCTATCTGATATTTTTCCTAATTCTTTAATAAAATTCTTATTTTTAAAATTGATGATTTTTAAACAATTTTTTCTATAAAAATTCCATATCTAATAATTACAAAACTATATATATGACTAAAATCTTATATTTTATAATTAATTTAAAAAAATATTCAAAGGTTTAGATATTAGGTGATATGATGGTTAATTATGAAGACGAATACGACAAATTTGAAGATACACCAAACAATATGGATTATGGATCTTGGTATGAGTATGATAATTTTCAGGATTTTATAGATGGTAAAAATGCTATGGATTTAACAGAAGGAGAGGAAATAGACTATTGGATCTTTAACTTGCCTGAAGATCAGATATTGGATTTCAATGAATTGCCAGATGAAGAGGCAATATCTCGTGAAGAATATGTGAGTGCATTGATTGAAAGTAAATTAGAGGAAAAGGAAGCTTTAGAAGAATATTTGAAATCCTTAGAGGAAGATGAAACCGATTATGCATATCTGGAAAGTTTATTGAAAGATGAAACATTTGATGGAAATGGTATTGAACATATTGAAAATGATTCATTAGAAGAGGATATTCTAGAAAAGATCAGCCTTGAACGTCTTATTAAAGATCATTTGCTCGAAGAGGAAGAGCTAAATAAGGAATTTTTAAGAAACAAATCCTTAGAAAGTGATATTGATAGTCAATTTGATGATAGAATCTTCGATGATTTCGATTATGATGATTCAATTGAAGAAAAATACTATGAACTTTTTGACTATGATGATGAGTTATATCATAAAAGCTTAGAAAGCAGAAAAAGAAAAGAGGATGATGAAGATTCCTTCAATGAAGTAACTGATTATGGAGATTATCCATATGACAATTAATTGAATAAGCTAATATAATAATATTTTTATAATTGGTAAATGATATTTAAAAATAACTATAATAAAATAATCATCATATTGGAAGGGGTTAAAAATGTCTAGTGTGGAAGTAAACATAGAAAAAGCAAGAGCGTATAATAAAGTGAAGAAGTATGATGAATCCTTAAAGCATTATGAATTGGCATTAGCAGATGGGGGAGAATTATCCATAGGGGATAAGGACAAATACTCCTGGGATTTATACTTTGTAAAGGTTAAGGATAATGAATTTATTGATGAAATTGAGGAAGCTGCTAAAAGGATAGTGAGTACAGTAGGTCAAAAGGACAATTCCAAAGGAAAAAAGGCATGTCCATACACATTGGCAGTGATCAAGCTAATGAAAATGTACACTGAGGCTGAACAGCATTTGGATGTATTGCGCTGGGCTTCCAAATTAAAGCCAGAACTATTAAGCAATGAACAATTCAAGCCAAATGATGAAATCACAATGAATTCCAATAAGGAAAACTATTACTTGCAGACAACCAAAGCATTGCTTTCAATCGAAAAATACGATCAAACAATCAAATATTGTCAGGATGCATTGGTGAACATTCCTAAATTCAACAATAACAATGATGTTTGGTTTAAGTTAAGAATAGCCAAATCCTATAAGGAATTGGGAGACTATGATGGTTCCATTGACTTCTTAAATGACATATTAAAGACCAAACATGATTGGTATCTCTCAAGGGATATGGCTGAAAATTACTTCCTTAAAGAGGAATATGACGAATCATTGAAATGGGCTGCTAAAGGTATCTTAAGCCGTGACGGCAAATTGGAAAGTAAAGTCAATCTGTTTGCTATGATCGGTGATATTCTTGAAATCAAAGGATTTGAAGATGAATCAATAATAAACAAGTACATGGCATATGTTATTCGTAATGCCAAAGAATGGGCAATTGATGATGAAGTGAAGAATTTATTGTCTAACTATGGATTAGACTTGGAAAATAAGGACTTTAAAGCATTGTTTGAAGAATATAAAAATATGTGGGTCAGCTTGAAATACTTTGGTCAGGAAAGGCAATACGGTGTAATCGATAAGGTCTTTGAACATGGAAAAGCAGGTTTCATCAAGGCTAATGGCAAATCATATTATTTCAATGCCTTCGAATTCATGGATGACAAATCCTACATCTATGAAGGAACAGAAGTGTCATTCTATTTGGAGGATGCATATAACAAATCTAAGGATGAAATGGTTAAGAATGCAGTGAACATCTACTGTGAAATGCTTTAAAAATAGCATAAAATAGAATTTTGCTGTGAAATGCTTTAAAAATAGCATAAAATAGAATTTTGCTGTGAAATGCTTTAAAAATAGCATAAAATAGATTTTTATGCGAAATCCTTAAAAAAATAGAAATAAATTAAAAAGAGATAAAAAAGAAATTAGATTGATTATATTATTAATCAATCTTTAATTTTTTTATATTTTATATTCAATATTCAGCAATTCTTCTTTTTTCTTTTCAAACTCTTCTTTTGTCAAATATCCTTTTTCAAAGAGCTCTGCATAGTTCAATAATTCCTCTGCAGGTGAAAACTCAATATTTATAATAACTCTTTTATGCTTATGATGGCATTTGCATTTGTCCTTGCCATGCTTATGGTGACACTTGCACTTGTCTTTTCTGTGTTTGTGATGACACTTCTCTTTTCCATGCTTATGCTTTCTTTCATGACATTTTGAGTGATTGCCATCATCTTCATCTTTATCTTTTCTATCTATTTTAGAATGGTCTGCCTTAATGCCAAATACATTATCTGAATCTTCATATTCCTTGGATTGGAAATATTTCTTTTCTCTTCTTTGTTCTTTTTCCTTATTCATTTCCTCATCAATCTCCTTTTGAACATCTTCCATCTGTTTCTTAAAGCTTTCCCTTAATGCATCAGTAGGATTCAATTCTTCAAATTTAAGGTCCTTTGTGTCATCATGAATGAATACCTGCTTATATTCCCTGAATCCTTCATATTCCATAAGATCTTCTTCGGTAATCTTTTCCGGATTATCTGACAATACTTTCAATCCTTCTTCTGTAATATTGAAGTACATGAAACGGTTGGATTCAATCAGTTCAGCCTTTTTCAAATAAGTGTTAGCTGTACTAATCCTAGAGTTTATTAAAGGCTCGTTGTTTGGCAATCTAATCTCTTTCTCTTCTTCTGATAAGTCAATATATTCGATTACCTCTTCTGTAATCTCTTTGACTTTATACTCATCTTTATCTTTAATAACCTCTAATAGAGGTAATACTAAATCATAAGTTTCAGGAACAGCCATGTTATACCTCCTATTTTTTTTAATTATATGATATTTTGTCATTTTAATTATTTAATTTTATTAGTTTAGAAAATAATTTTAAAAAAAATCAAAAATAATAAAAAACACCAAATACAAT
>JADLKP010000083.1 GCA_016838945.1 Methanobrevibacter sp. | reverse complement strand
ATACTATTTTAATCATAATGGAAATTTATGAGGAAAACGATGAAAAATAAAAAAAAAAGTTTTAATTTTTTAAAAAATTATAAAAATAAAGAAGATTTATTTAGAATAAATCCCCAAAGATCCACTCTGTAGACAAGTATCTTTCTCCAGTATCCGGCAAAATAACTACAATTGTTTTACCTTTATTTTCAGGACGTTTAGCAAGTTCCAAACCTGCCCAAGTAGCTGCGCCTGAAGAAATACCAGTGAAAATACCTTCTTCTCTAGCAAGCCTTAATAAAGTTGCTCCTGCATCCTCATCTTTTACTGGAATGACTTCATCAACCAAGTCTACATCTAAGACTTCAGGAACAAAACCAGGGCCGATACCTTGTATCTTATGAGGTCCTTTTTCACCTTTTCCTAAAGTTTGAGAAGTAGCAGGTTCTACAGCAACTGCCTTAAATTCTGGTTTTAAAGGCTTGATGTATTGAGCAATACCTGTTACAGTTCCTCCAGTTCCAGCTGCAGACACAACAATGTCGACTTTTCCATCAGTGTCTCTGTAGATTTCAGGACCAGTAGTTAATCTGTGAATTTCAGAGTTTGCCTTGTTTTCAAACTGTTGTGGCATGAATGAGTTAGGAGTGTTTTCAACAAGCTCTTTAGCTTTTGCAATAGCTCCACCCATACCTTCACTACCTGGAGTTAAAACAATTTCTGCACCGAATACTGCAAGAAGCTTTCTTCTTTCAATAGACATAGTTTCAGGCATTGTTAAAATTAACTTGTATCCTTTTGCTGCTGCAACAAAAGAAAGACCAATACCTGTGTTACCGCTTGTAGGTTCAATAATCATTGAATCTTCTTTAAGTAATCCTTCTTTTTCTGCAGTTTCAATCAAGTTAACTGCAATACGATCTTTAATACTGCTTACAGGATTGAAAGATTCTACTTTTACAAGAACATCTGCTTCTAATCCTTCTGTCAACCTATTTAATCTTACAAGAGGAGTGTTTCCAATAGCTTCAGTCATATCGTTAGCTATCCCTCTTTTCAATTCTGGAATATTTACCATAAAATCACATCATAATCTAATTTGTTAAAATAATTTTTTTAAGTTTTTCTTATTAAAAAATATAAAAAATAAAACTATTGCCAAATCCCTTCTAATAGCTAAATTTTATATTTAATATATTAATTTAATAATTTATTTTATTTATAATTTTAATTTCTTAATTTTAATTTCTCATACAAAATTAAAAATCAAAATTACAAATTTCACAACAAATGTTAAAAATATAACAATTGTTATATAATAATTAATAAGTGATGATATATAAATATTTCTATAGAAAACAAAAATCTAAAAAGATGATAAAATGACTCTCTTTAAATACATTATCCCTGAAAGTCCAATTGATGAAATAACAATTATCTGGAGGAAGAAACCACAATTTCAAATTGAAGAGATAATCCTCTCAAAACCAGATAAAAGCTCATCAGAAATAGCTAAAGAAAAATATGAACAAGAGGAATCATTGGCTATAAGCAAGAAATCAAAGCAATTGAATAATGTATTGAATGAATTAAGAAATTATTTCAACGAAAAAGATCCGAAATTTTCCCTTGAATATCTTAATTTAGATAAATGTACACCATTCCAAAGGAAAGTCTTGGAAGCTGAATTCAAAACAGAGAAAGGAACCATAAACACTTACAAGGATCTTGCAAAGGCAGCAGGCAGTCCAAAGGCATACCGATCAGTAGGCACTGCACTTTCCAAGAATCCATATCCTATAATCATACCTTGCCACAGAACAGTCAAGTCAGACAGAACCATTGGAGGTTTCGGTGGTGTTGCAGAAGGACTTGAATCTAAAAAAACACTTCTTGAATTGGATGGGCTTATGATTCAAGGCAAAAAGGTGGTTGGTGACAGCCCTATAATTTCACTTGATAAAACAAGCCAGACAAAGTTAGTTTAAGATTTAAATAAAAAAAGTATAAAAAATAATATAAAAAATAATATTAAAAATTAGAGTAAAAAAGAGTTAAAAAAGAGTTAAAAAAACTAAAAATAAAAATTTATTCCAATTTACCTACATCATATTCACAAAGGTCTGTAAGTGGACATTTATCACATTGAGGACCTATTGGACGGCAAATTGTTTGTCCAAACTGAACCATCAAATCATTTAAATCCACCCAAAGTTCTTTAGGAACCTTTTCCATCAAAACTATTTCTGTTTCTTCAGGCTCTTTTGTATCAGCAATTCCCCATCTATTGGAGATTCTATGAACATGAGTGTCAACAGGAATAGCTGCATCCTGGAAAGCAAATACAATGACGCAATTTGCTGTTTTTCTGCCTACTCCCGGAAGCTTGAGCATTTCATCCATTTCCCTTGGAACTTCACCGCCATATTGATCAATCAGAATCCTTGAAACTTCTAAAATACGTGCAGCCTTAACTCTATAAAAACCAGCAGGCTTAATCAATTCCTGAACATGCTCAACTGGAGCATCAGCTACAGCATAAATATCAGGATAAACATCAAACAATGCATTTGCAGCCTGATCAGTATTTTCATCCCTTGTTCTTTGAGATAAGATTGTTCTGATTAAAACTTTATAAGGGTCATGATCATGAAATGTGCGGATAGTGTAAATCTCATTCAATCTTTTAAATATTTCTCTAATTCTTTCTTCATCATCCATTATAATCCCTCATTTATTTCAATTCCAATTCAATGCCAATCTCACCCATAAGTTCAATGAAGTTAGGGAAGGATACACCAAAGCATTCACCGTTTTCAACTTCCACATCATGTCTTAAGCCAAGCAAGGAAAATGCCATTGCCAATCTATGATCATTATGAGATTCGACAATTCCATCACCAATGGTTTGACCAAAAATGGTCATTCCATCCTCAAACTCTTCAAGCTTGCAACCTAACTTTTCAAGTTCTCTGCATGTGGTATCTATCCTGTCAGTTTCCTTTAACCTACCATGACTTACACCACTTATAGTGGTTTTGCCCTCTGCCACTGCACCAAGAACAGCAACAGTAAGCAATAAATCAGGAGCATTTGATAAGTTTACATCAATTCCCTTAAGATTTCCATCTGACCTGATAGATACATAATCATCAAAGACAGTTACATTTGCACCCATCCTTTCTAAAATATCCAAAATGAACTTATCTCCCTGTTTGGAATCGCTGAATAAATTTTCAACCTTAATAAAACCGCCTGCAATAGCTGTTGCAGCAAGCAAATAAGAAGCAGATGAGAAATCCCCTTCAACAATATAGTCGCTTGCAATGTACTTTTGCGGCATTACTTTAAATTTAACACCTAAGCATTCAGTATGCTCTTTCTTGCAGGTTTCATGAAATTGATAGCATTCCTCTTCAATGATTATTCCAAATTTCTCTAAAATGGAAATGGTCATATCAACATAAGGTTTTGATACAAATTCGGGATAGACTTCAAGCACCACTCCTTTCTTGGATAATGGAGCTGAAATGAGAACAGATGAAATGAATTGAGAACTGATGCTTCCTAAAATATCAGTCTCTCCACCTTCATATCCTGGATAAATCTTAAGTGGGGCCTTGTTATTATCCCCTAATGATTCTATTTTAACACCTAAAGCTTCCAAAGCATCAATCAATGCACCCATAGGCCTTGTTTTAAGTGAGTCATCACCGGTGAACACAACCTCATTATCAGATAATGCAGCCACACTTGTCATGATTCTAAGTGTGGTTCCGGAATTGGCAAGATCAATCATGTCATGAGACTTATTATGTAATTTTCCACCAGTTCCATAAACTTCCAAATAATCCACTGTTTGACTTTTATCTCCCTTTAAAACAATCTCTTTCTTCTTATCAATCCTTGTGCCAAGAGCTTCACAAGCTCTTATTGTTGACAATACATCTTCTGAATAAAGCACATCAAACAGTTTAGATTTGCCTTCAGAAAGGGATGCAAGAATAACTGCCCTATGACTATAGCTTTTGGAAGAAGGTGCTTTAACACTGCCATTAATTTTAGAAAAGTTTTTGATTTTAAGATTCATTTAATACAATCCTTTGATTAATTTTCCATTATAATTAATCTTCTTAATATAAAATGCCTATTTAATAATTAGATTAAAATTTATTATATAGTTAACTAATAAAAATAGAACAAAAATCCGAATAGGAAGTAAATGTTTAAAAAATTAAAAAATTAAAAAAGAAAAAATTAAAAAAAGATAAATTAAAAAATTTAAAAATAACTTTAAGAATTTGAATATTTAAAAATCAATGAAATACCTTAAAACAGTAAAGACACCAAGAGCTAAACTTATAGTAAAACCTACAAAACCAAGCACAGGCATCTCATAGAATGTTGGACCTACATCAATCAACATAACTAATGAAGAACCAATTAAAAGCGCTGCAATGATTATAGCAAGGGAAAGTTGGTTTGCTATCTCACTGATATGCTTTACTTCAATATTTACAGTGACTTCTCCTTCCTCTATCTTATAGAAAGTCTTTGAAAGGAGACTTGGCAATCCTCTCAAGACATGTTCAAAGGCAAAGAAACTGTTTTTAGCATTATCAACCATTTTCTTAGGATTATACCTTTGAAGTATAAGTTTTTTTGCAATAGGCTTAAGGTATTCCACAACATTAATATTTGGGTCCAAACGTAGTGCAATGTTTTCAACCATTGACAATCCTCTTGCCATTAGTACAAACTCATTTGGAAGCCTTACCTCATATTTCTGCATTAAAAAGAGCAAATCCTCTATGATACCATTGAAACGGCTAAGTTCCATACCATAATACTTCGAGAACAAGTCATTTAAATCGCTTTTCAAGAGATTGATGTCTGTTTTCTCATTTAGGATATCCATGCGAATCAACTGATTGATCAAACCATCAATATTATGGTCTGAGAAATTAATCATCAATTCAGCCAAATTCTGCCTAAAATCATCATCAAGAACACCCATCATTCCAAAATCAATAAAGCATACTGCATTATCATCTGTAATGAAAATGTTACCTGGGTGAGGGTCTGCATGGAAAAATCCATCAAGAAAAATCTGTTTTAAATAAGCGCGAACTATCCTATCTGCAATAAGAATCTTATTATATTTCGGATCATCTCCAGCAATGACTTCAGATAATTTCACACCTTCAACGTATTCCATAGTCAAGACTTTTTCAGTGGAATAGTCAGGGTATATTACAGGAACGATAATCTTGTCATTATATTTGAAATTATCATTCAAATGCCTGATGTTCATCAATTCATTGTCAAAATCCATCTCCTTATGAATTGACCTTTCAAATTCATGAATAACTGCAGGAAGATTAAGATGCTTGAATCCGGTATCAAACCTATCTGATTCATTTGCAATGAATTTCATTATGCTTAAATCAGTTTCAACAATGTCTTCAATATTAGGCTTTTGCACCTTAACAGCCACTCTTTCACCGCTATGCAATCTAGCCTCATGAACTTGAGCGATGGAAGCTGTAGCAAGAGATTTTTCAGAAAATTCAGCAAAGAACTCATTTATGCTTCCTCCAAGCTGATCTTCAATCAGTTCCTTAATCTCTTCATAACTTACTGGAGGATTATCATCATGTAGCTGTGAAAGCTCTTCACTTATCCTTTCTCCAACTATATCAGGCCTTGAAGCTAACAATTGGCCTAATTTAATAAAGGTTGTTCCAAGCTCTTGAAGCATTAATCTTAATCTTATAGGAAAATCTTCTTTCAATAATTCCTTATTATCCACTTCATTTCTAAATGGGCTTATCTTATTACGAGTAGTTTGACCTAAAACCTTATCAAAATCGTATTTTCTAAAGATTCTTATAATCTCATCAAAGCGTGATAATGTTCTTCTTTCCATGTAACCACCTTGAAATTAGAGGACTCATATTTAATTTTTTTTTAATGTTTTTTATTAACTTAAGTTTAATTTTTTATAGATATATTTGATTAAAATTATAATTAAATTTATCTAAAATCTAAATAATGCAGAAAAATCATTAAAAAATAAAAAAAAAGAAATTCTCAAAATCTTTTCACAAAATCAAGAGTAAGTTCGTCCCTTTCTCCATCAAAGTATTTTTCCAACACACGAGAGAAAACCTCATTATCACTAACCAATTCAAACAAAGTCATGGAACTTCTTAATTTTTTACTGTCATTATGCCCAAATATATCAACAGGATCATTAGTCTCTAACTTTAGCAATTCAGAGGATATGCTTATCAGATTAATTCTTAAATATTCATTTTCCATATATTCCCTTGCTTCTTCAAGGTCATCAATAGAATAATAGTTAGCTGTAGAGCTTCTGCCTAAACCTTTAATTTGAGGAAAAATATACCACATATAATGATTTCTCTTTTTTCCATTGCTGATTTCCCTAAAGGCCATAGCATAATCTTCTTTTTGAGCATCTATAAATCTTTCTAAACTCATCATATCACCCAGTAATATAAAATGAAAAAAAATAAAAAAAGAATTTGAAATTATAAAAACTTATTTTCAAACTTTATTAAAACATCTAAAAGATCATAAGATAATCTGTGAATCGCCTTAAAATGAATCTCATTTGGAACCTCCCAATATGCAGATGCGATTCCTCCTGCAATAGCTGCCATAGTATCAGCATCCCCACCTAAGGAAATGCAGTTTCTTATGGTATCCTCATTATCTTCAGCTTCCAAAAAGCAAATGATAGATTCTGGAACAGAACCTTGACATGAAACATCAAACTTGTAGTTTGGTCTGATTTCATCAACTGTTCTGTTTAAGTCATAATCGTATCTTATTTCAATATGGTCTCTGATTTCCTCTTTAGATGACCCAAGTCTTGCCAAATAGATAGCATCAGCAGTAGCCAAGGCTCCCTTAATTCCTTCAGGGTGATTATGGGTTACTTCAGCGGAAATTCTTGCCAAACATTGAACTTCCTCTAAGGAGTCTCCAACCCATGCAACCGGAGAAACCCTCATTGCAGAGCCGTTACCCCAACTATTATAAGGCTCGGGATTTTCAGTCCTTAGCCAATTGTTAAACATTCTGCCATATCCTCCCTTAGGATATCTGTTTCCAAAGATTTGCAGTTGCCTAACCAATTCCTCCTTTGAATTCTTATCATTGAGCAGCCATTTAGCTACAGCAAGTGTCATGATTGTATCATCTGTAAAAGAAGAATTCTTTTTAAAAAGAGAAAATTCCTTGGTCTTAATTGGATGAAACTCATAGGTAGATCCAATTATATCTCCAGCAATTGCGCCAATAATTCCTTTCATGTTTTTCCCCTATTCTTTATATAAATAGTATGGACTACGTTATTTATAAAAATATGCCATTTAGAATTTTGATAATAGCTTATATAGTTTTAAGATAAATAATTAATAGGATATTGAAAAAGATCAGAAAACAATTAAAAAAAAAACAATTAAAAAAAAAAAAACAATTTAAAATAAATAATCATTATCTAAAAAAGTTCAAAGGATAGTTTTAAAAGGTGGAAAAATGAAAACCATTGTGATTAATGCAGACCCAAAAATAAAACAGGACATAGGAAAGCTTTTGAAATCTGCAGGAGAAGGTGCCGAATCTGTTGGCAGTGAAGTGGAATATTTTAATTTATACAAATTAAATTTAAGAGGCTGTATGAATTGTTCAATCTGCAAGACAAAAAACAAGGAAGATTTCAAATGTTATTGGAGAGATGACCTATCACCTATAATTGAAAAGATTTTAAATGCAGATACCCTTTTAATTGGTTCTCAAATATTCTTCAATGAACCGACAAGCCATTATAGAGCCTTAGTTGAAAGACTCATATATTGCATCGTATCATATGACAGAAACTATTACTTTAAGGGTAAAGTCAATGTGGGAATATTCTATAGTGTGCTTTCCCCAAAGGATCATTTTGAAAAATCCATTCGCCCTTATCTTAAATCCACTGAAGACCTTTTTAAAATGTTAAATGGAAAAGTAAATGTTTATGAATCATATAAAGGTTTGAAGAGTCAGAAAAAACAGAAACAGAAATCAAAGAAAAGGAAAAGGAATTTGAAATGGATTTAAAAAATGCATTTGAAATAGGTGCAGAGTTAAGTAAAGTATAGTACTTTTAAAAAATAAGACAATAATGTGCATATAATATGGAATATAGTTCAATATTCTTAAAACAGTTAACTATTTTTTAAATAAACTATTTAAAACATGAACAAAACTAAACATTTGTTTGATAAGAATAAAACTGAATATGGTAAAGTATATATTAGATTAAGTAATAAATTTATATTTGCATATATGTTTGGATTATAGCAAATATGATTAGGGCATGTATGTTGATGAAAATTTTGTTAATAATAGTATTAAATACTGAAAAAAATTGGAATCAGATATTGCTCTAAATAGATTTAGAACAGTATCAAAGGCTTTTAACCAATAGTCTTAATCTTCGGATTCAGTTCTAGGAAAAAACCTAGTAAAAAATTTTCGCTTAATTTAATATCAGGTCCATTAAAAATATTAAATTGGGCGAAGTGACTTAAACAATAATAAATAATTTAGCTATCTTTTTATCAATTATTTATTTAATTGATTAATGGGTTGTAGATAGCTATTTTTATTTATTAGTATACTATCTATTTTTAAAAATTTTTTACATTCAAAATTTTACAATTTCACTATTTTTTAAAAAAAAAATAATAACAAAAAATATCAATCAAAATCAACTTTTTTGAAAAATCGATCTTAAAAAAATACATAAACAAACTTACTATTTTTCAAAATTAATTAAAAAAAATATGAAAATTTTATAAAATTTTTATCCCATCATTATAAAACAAACTTATTAACATCATATATAAAGTTATTATTTTAAAAATTAAATATAAAGATTTATATTTAT
>JADLKP010000362.1 GCA_016838945.1 Methanobrevibacter sp. | reverse complement strand
ATTAATATATATAATTTAGCATTTAAAAAAAGTCAAATATAGATGAAAAATTTGCAAAAATAAAAATTAAAAAAATAGAAAATAAGAATTACTCCTAAGAGTAAAACTTATTAACAAATCTTGAAGCCCATTAAGCTATAAATCTGCAAAGATTTGATCTTCAGTTAATGGTTTTTTGAGAAGACCTAATTTTACTTCAAGGTTCATGAAGTCCATTACATTTTGTTTGTAACTGCTGTCTAAACCGGAAATGAATGTAGTGTCTTCAATTACACCTGCTTGCAAGTCTTTATCAGGAACAATGTCCTCAGGCAAGCATTGAGCTGCTTCTGCAGGGTTTTCATTGGTGAATTTGGTAGCATTTTCATGAGCTTCCAATACTGCTTTCAATTCATCAGGATGGTTCTTGATGAAGTCTTCCCTTGCTGCAACACAACAGCATGGGTGACCAGGAATTATTTCACCACTGGTTTCAACCAATTTACCATCACCATTCTTAACTGCAATGGAAGCGAATGGTTCCCAAATGATCATAGCATCAACTTGACCAGCTTTTAATGCATCAGTCATTTGTGCAGCTTTCATGGTAGTGAATTCAACATCACTGGCAGATACTCCTGCATCTGTTAAAGCAGAGGTTAAAAGCATGTTTTGAATGGTTGCTTCACCAGGAGTTGCTACAGTTTTACCTTTTAAGTCTGCAACAGTGTTGATTCCACTGTTCTTACCTGCAACAATGGAACTTCCTTCAATTTGAGCACCAGATACAACTTTTACTGGAACTCCTTGAGAAATGGAAGACATTACAGGGGTAATACCTGCATAACCAATATCAATATCTCCACTTGCCATAGCAGTCATTAAGTCTCCACCATTGTTAAATTGAGTAAGTTCAACAGTAAGACCTTGATCTTCAAACATTTTCTTTTCCTGTGCAACAAAAAGTGCGGTGTCGTGGTCTGAAGGCAAGTGACCAATTCTTACTACATTGTCCCCAGATCCCCCGCTAGTTGCAAAGTACGCACCTACAGCTACAATAGCTATAAGGATTACAGCAATAATTGCGAGAATTTTTTTATCCATAAAATCACTTTAATTTTTAAAATTAAACAAAAGACTGTCCTTATATAATCCCATTTTGAGATTTTAGCTCATATAAAAACTTTTAAAATAATAAGTTGCTTTTTTATAAATTATAATCATATAATTTAGAAAAAACTAATAATTTAA
>JADLKP010000361.1 GCA_016838945.1 Methanobrevibacter sp. | reverse complement strand
TGAACTGAACCCCATTTAGTTCACAGGAAATAAAAAGACCTCTTATCATATAATGTTGATAGGAGGTTTTTATTATGGCTAGTAAAGGTCAAAAATTTCAGAAAGTCAGTCCGGATGTTAAAAGAGAAATACTTTTCAAGTATTTTAATGGTGAAGGTTCCCCGAGAATGCTTGAAAGAGAATACGGCGTTTCTTTTAGCACGATTAAGACATGGATTCACAAAACCAAAAAGGGGATAGATGTGACCATCAATCACCAAAAAGGGAATTCAGGTAGAAAGAAACTAAAGGGATTAACTTTGGAAGACTATAAACAAAGGTATGAAATCCTAAAAAAATACCAGGCCTTCTTAGAAGCTCGACAAGGGAAAAAGTAATCTTCATCAATTTGCATATAAATGAATATAAACTTTCCAATCTATGTGCGGCCCTTTCGATATCTAGAAGGACTTATTACAAATTTCGGAATAAAGAAGATCTTGATTATTTTGATTACATACTGATCAAGGAAACCTTTGATGAGTCTAAAGGGACATATGGGTATAGGAGAATCCAAGAAGGCCTAAAACGAAAATATGGGGTTATTTATAATCACAAGAAACTCCAAAGAATAATGAAAAAATATGGTCTTAAGCCCGAATATATTAAACGTATTCAACCTAATGTAGGGGCGAAGCGTATTGAAGAAAATGTTCAACCAAATTTAGTTAAAAGACAGTTTAAAACCAAAGGTTTAAATCAGATATGGTGTACGGATATTACCTATCTAATCTGGGATAATAAGCGAGCGTATCTCTCAACAATTATCGATTTATTTGATCGTCATGTCGTCGCGTATCATATCTCAAAAATTAACAACAATAAATTAGTGATAGATACATTGAACAAAGCCATCGAAAAAGAAAAGAATGTGACTGGATTAATCATTCATAGTGATCAAGGGTTCCAGTACACATCCTTCGAGTACAAAGCCATCTGTAATTCCAAAGGTATTCTTATTTCAATGAGCCGAAAGGGAACACCTATTGACGACTCCCCTATTGAGAGTTGGCATGGAATTCTCAAAAAAGAGACTTTGTATAACAATAATATCATATCTCTTGAGCATTACATTCAACTCGTGGAAGAATGGATTTTCTTTTATAATACGACACGAATAAAAAACAAGAACCGCGAACGATTCCTGTTTTAAAGACTTTTTATTGAAGTGTCCATTTTGGGGGTCACTTCA
>JADLKP010000360.1 GCA_016838945.1 Methanobrevibacter sp. | reverse complement strand
GCCACCGCCTTCGCTCCACTCGCGTCGGCTCGCGCCTCGTCACTCCGCAAGCAAAAACAGGTCGCTGCGCTCCCCGGTTTTTCCATTGCTCCGTTCCAGCTCAAGGCTGCATTTCCTGTTCGACCCAATCCAATTACATCCTGAAATCATTTTTCCATATATAATTACCGGGCTCAGTGAAACCTTAGAACACACGTCGCTTCGCGACGTGTTAAAGTTTTTGGTTTTGTTCAAATCACATTTTTCCGTAATCTCTGAATTGATGGTTGGGATTTATTAAACGTGCATCTTTTATGTCAATTATCTCGAGTAATTCGAATTTAAAGCATATAATATTATTGAACAAGAAAATATTGTTATCTTGCAACATTAAACCAATGATATGATTCAATGAAATATACCTTAATTGTTTTAATTCTTTATTTATTGACCAGTTTTTCTCATTTATCAGGTCAAAAATTGTATGTATGGTGTCCTTCTGAACAAACGATAGTACCCCGGAATGGTTTTTTGAAAAATGATACTATCGATTTAGTTTTTTTTGATGGGAGAGTGTTAAACGAAGAATCGAGAATTGAATGTACTTCTGAGAATGTTATCAATCATCTGCAAAATTTCTTATTTGATTGTTATCCTTCTGCAGTCTTTAATTCATTGTCTACCAATTCTTATTTCGACGAACCAAATACTAATAGGATTACAATCAAGATTGGTATTTCAGCTTATCATGCAGCATTTGGGGCTGATATTAAATTAGGAATAGGAAGCGTTGGTGGAGATTTTTCATTTATGGTGTTCCCGAAAGGAAAGTGGAACGGATTGACTGCATATTTTATAAAAATATACGATTACAGATGTAGTCGGGAAATACAAAAATCAAAAGAGATTTCAAAAATTACATCAAAATCAAATATTTGGGGTTATAAGACTGCAATTGATTGCTTAGCAAAAACATATTCTGATGCAACCCAGGAAATGCTATTCTTTATTGATAATACTTTAATGTGATTTTTAATAAAGTCTGCATTCAATATTTCAATAAACATTACAAATTCAGCTGTATAAATTAGTATTAGTGATATAACATAATTATAATGAGAAAGTAATATTAAATGAATATTTAAGCAAATTCAACTAAAACAATATACTATTTAATAAAATCTTTCATCTCGTCCAGTGGAAAAACCCTACATTTGCTCCATGCAAAAGGAACTCAACACCCAGAAAATAG
>JADLKP010000082.1 GCA_016838945.1 Methanobrevibacter sp. | reverse complement strand
AATAGTAAAAAATAGTAAAAAATAGTAAAAAATAGTTAAAAATAGTTAAAAATAGTAAAAAATAGTTAAAAATAATTAAAAATAGTAAAAAATAGTTGAAAATAGTAAAAAAATAATGAAATTAAAATAAAAAAAGAAGAAGAAAAATTATTCTTCTTGTAATGCATCATATAAAACTGGTAAGAATGCTCCTACATCAGTTACAATACCTACAACTTGTGCACTACCTCTATCTGCAAGTTTAGTAACGGTAGATGGACTGATATCTACACAAATACTTTTAACTCTTGAAGGCAATAAGTTACCAGTTGCAATAGAATGCAACATAGTGGAAATCATAATGACCATGTCAACTTCTTGAGCATATTTACGCATTATCTTTTGAGACTCTACAGTGTCGGTAATTACATCAGGAAGTGGACCATCATCACGAATGGAACCTGCCAATACAAATGGAACATCATTTTTAACACATTCATACATGATTCCGCTTTTCAAGGTTCCGTCTTCTACAGCTTCCTTTATTGAACCGGATTTATTGATCCTATTGATTGCTCTCATATGATGAGTATGACCATGAGCAACAACTTCCCCAGTCTTTACATTTACACCAAGAGAAGTTCCAAATTGATCGCATTCAATATCGTGAGTAGCTAAAGCGTTACCTGCAAAGATAACATCAATGATTCCATCCTTTACAAGTTGTGCAACGATTCCTGCAGAACCTGTATGCACAATGGCAGGACCACCGACAAGTGCAATCTTTCCGCCTTTAGCCTTTACATTCTTAATTTCAGTTGCAACATCATTGATGATGCTCATCATAGGCTTTTCAGAAGAGACTTCACTGTTCATGAATTCAAATACACCTTGCTTGCCTCTTGACCTTTGAGGTGGTGTGATCTTAACTCCTTCTCTACCAACTACAATCAAGTCTCCTTCCTTAATGTCTGCAATTGGCTTGCATCTAGCAGTCTTGTTTTCTTCATCAACAACGATTAAACAGTCCATTTCAATTTCATCGACAAGGATCCATTCATCCTTGTAATAAATTTGAGTTACATGATGGCTTGTTGAATAAAAACCTTCTGGAGCTACCTGATCTTTTGGTGAAGGGACTAAATTGACCTCTTCAATTTCAGATATTGAAACCCCAATAAAGTTAAGTTCATCAAGAATAGAATTTAAAATATCGGGAGATTCTGCTGAAACCATTATTTTAGCTTTACTAGTATCAGATTTGCGTTTTCCTATATCAAACTCCAGTATATCAAAGTCTCCCCCCATATCCATGATAATATCCATGGTTTTAGGAAGAGTTAAAGAATCAATGATATGACCAGACAATTCTATTTCTCTTTTATACATTAAAAATCTCCTAATTTTTTATAATTTTGTAAAAATGATTTATTTATATTTTTTAAAATATTATAATAATTTTTTGATAATAATTCTATGATAATAATTCAATGATTATAATTATATGATAATAATTCAATGATTATAATTATTATATGATAATAATAATTATTAATAATTTAAACTGTTTACATTTATAGTAAATAATAAATTATAATATAAATATGTGTTTAAGTAATATTTATATTATTTGTTGAAAAACAATAGCTAAATAAATAGTTAAAAATGAATAATTGAAATTGAAAAATAAACATTATTTAAGCAAATAAAGTCAAGAAATCATAGATTATTTTAGCTGCAAGAACAGCAGTAATATCACCTAACTTATCACTTGCAACCTCTACAAGGTCAAAGCCGATTATATCAATATTCTCATTATTTGCCAAAGCATCAAAAATATTCTCAACATCAATTGGGTGCAATCCATTTGGAGTAGGATTTCCTACAGACGGAGCAAATGCAGGGTCGATTGCATCCATATCAATGGAAACATAAACCTTTCCTTCAATTGAATCCAACTTTTCCAAAAGAGCATCAAAATCATCGAAAAGGTCCTTTGCCAAAAAGCTGCAGATATTGTTTTGTTCTTCAACAAATTCCTTTTCTTCAATGGAGAATGATCTGATTCCTATCTGAATCAATTCCTTAGGATTCAAATCATGAACTCTCCTCATAATGGTTGCATGGGAATCCTTTTCTCCAATATACGTGTCAATGATGTCTCTGTGAGCATCTAAATGGATGATTGTGATATCAGACAAGTCATTGCTTTCCTCTTTAGCACACAATGCCTTGACAGATCCTATGCTTACGCTATGCTCTCCTCCAATGATGATTGGATTAATGTTGGAATCAATCAACTCAGCTACCGCATCTTCAAGAGAATCGCAGGTTTTGCTGCAGTTTCCATGAACAATATTCAGGTCTCCACAGTCATAGAATTCTCCATCCAAAAGCTTTTCAAAGGTTGAATTATACTGTTCAAACCCAAATGATGCCTCTCTTATGATTGTTGGACCATACCTTGAACCATGATGATAAGAACAAGTGCTGTCAAAGGGAACTCCAATTATTCCCCATTTTTTAGACTTTACAAGATCAACAGAATCCTCAGATTGACTATCATCATCCAATCCATATAGATCAATTGATTCTGCTGAAAAAGCAAATTTTCCTGGTTCAAAAGTATTAAAAAGCATCATATCACTATTTCATTTGTTAATTTTAAATTAATTGCATATTCAATTAATTATTTGATTAATTAATAATCTCAGTTAATCAAGTAATTAATTAAAAATAGAAATGAATAAAAAATAAAAAAAAGTCGATTTGATTTTAGATTTGATTTGATTTGAAAAAAGATTGAAAACGGATTTTTGATAAAATCCGCAAAAAGTGTAAAAAAACTAAAAAATTATACTTTTTTAGTTCTCATGATTTTCATATTGCCTAAAGCAATGATATATTCTACACCTAAATCAGTACCTACAGCACCTCTGATTTCTTCATCAAATTCAGCAGGTATAGGTAATTCAAAGGTTTCGAAAGTTTCTAAGTCCATGATTTGAACTTGGTCTCCCATAACAGCTAAAATTTGACCGATTCTTTTGTCAAGAATAGGTACTTCAACTTTAGTGTCTACAGGCTTTACTAAACTTCTTTTTTGACCATCAAAAATACCAACAGCTTCTAATCTTGCTTTTGCAGCTCCATGCTTACCAGGTGATGAAGTGGTTAAGCTGGTTACTTTAGAAGCTTCTCCATCTAATACAATATATTTTCCGACTTTTACGGTTTTAAGTTCTACAACTTTGGTTGACATTAAAATAACCTCACAATAATAATTAAAAAAATAATTTTTATATTTAATTTTTATATTTGATTGAAATTAAATACGATTAACCTAATTAAAATATAGATTAATAATATATTAATTTTAAATTGTATATAAACTTTCGTATGAAAAAAGCAAATTTGAATCTTAAAAGAAAAGGAATTAATAAATTATTTTAAAATATTAATATATTATAAAAGATAAATATTAATTAATATAGACTACTTGAAAATATTATAGATTATTCTTAACAATTATTAAGCTAAAAACTTAAATTATCTTAAAAAAAATCAATCAAAAGAAAATCTTATAAAAAAAGTGGTAAAAAATAAAATGGCAAATAAATAAAATGGCAAATAGATAAAGTGGTAAAATGAGAATAGCTATTGTTTCCGGAAACTCTGAAGGTCCTACTGAATTGAATGCATTTGATAATGCCCTCTATGAAGCGGAAATTGGAGATGTTAATCTAATAAAAGTATCCAGCATGCTTGAGGCAAATACAAAAGTAGAAAAATTACCTAAATTAAAGGCAGGTTCAATGGTAAACTGCGTTTTGTCAAGCTTAACTTCCAAAAACAAGGGAAATAAACTGGTTGCATGCATTGCAGTAGCTATTGGTGAAGATTTAGGCTGTGTTGTAGAGACAAATGGAATCAATCAAAACCCAGAAGATGTGAAAAACGAAGCAATTGAAATGGTAAAATACATGATGGGCAAACGTGGTGTTGAAATCAAGGAACTGATTGTTGAAGAGGCGCATCATACTGTTGATGAAATAGGATCTGCAATAGCTGCTGTCATATACTTAAGAGAAGACATAATAGAAAAATAAAATGATGGAATAAATAATGATTATAAAATAATGATATAAAATAATGGTATAAAATAATGGTATAAAATAATGGTATAAAATAATGGTATAAAAATATGATTATAAAATAATGAAAAATATGATTATAAAATAATGAAAAATATGATTAAAAAAAGAGGACATAATTGATAACTAAAAGAGGGAGAAGATGAATCAAGATGATATAAATATGTGTAGAAATATAGCTACCACAGTTTTTGAAAAAGTGGAAAATCTCCTTGAGGGACAGGTAGGAAATCCAAAAGCTGGAGAATTTGTTAAAATAGGTGCAGACGGCACTCCCACATCATATATTGATATTATTGCAGAAGAGGAAGTAATCAAACTCCTTAAAGATGCTGATTTCGAGTCTTATTTAATTAGTGAAGAAATCGGTGAACTTAAACTAGGAAAAGGCAAACAGGAATCCATCAGTCTTAGTGAAGAATTACTTAATAACATCCCAAAAAGCAAAAAGGAAAAAGAAGAGGAAAAACCTAAATTCATATTCCTGATTGATCCTCTTGATGGAACAAGCAATGCAATCAAAAATATCCCTGCATATGGTATGTCAATTGCTGTAGCTAATGTCCCTGAAGGAAGGGAAGCGACATTGGATGATGTCCAACTTGGTTTTGTAAAGAACTACGCCAATGGAAACTTCTATGAAGCAATCAAAGGAAATGGGGCTAAAAGAAATGGAGAACCAATGACCCCAAGCAGTGAAACCGACTTGATTAAAATAAGTCTTGGAGGATTCACCAAAAGTAAAACATTGTCCGTTTCCAAATTGGTGGACACCGCAAGAAGAATGAGGGTATTAGGTTCTGTAGTATTGGAGCTTGCTTATGTTGCAAGTGGAAAATATGATGCGTTTCTTGACTTGAGAGGAAGTAGAATTATCGATATTGCCGCTTCAAAGCTTATTGTAGAGGAAGCTGGAGCTATTGTAACCGATAAATATGGTGAAAAGTTAAACAGCAGATTAAGCATATATGAAAAGGCGGTTGTTGTCAGTGCAGGAAATCAGGACTTGCACAATCAGATTATCAAAATCATAAACAATGATGAATTGGATAAGATTCAAAGTGTTGCAATCGTAAGTAGAGTGGATGAGTATAAATCAGTATTGTTCTCACTTAAAATCTTTGAAACCTTGCTCCAAAAGGATATGAAAACCGTTTTGGAATCCTCTCTTGCAGAGAAGTTGGAAGAGATTAAGGAAGACCCGGAACTCCACAAAATCATTGCAAAAACCATGAATGAAACTCCTGAAATCGCAAAGCATATTGAAAGCTTGAACTTCAATTACAATTTCAGGGATTATGCTAAGGAATTGAACGAACTTAGAACAGACATGGCAATCATTCTAGGAGGGGACGGAACACTTCTGAGAACTCAAAACCAATTGACAAAAGAGATTCCAATATTCGGAATCAATATGGGCACTGTAGGATTCCTAACAGAAATTGAAGTTGAAAACACATTCGAAGCTCTTGATGCAATCCTAGATGGGGAATGGTCCAAAGAGAAAAGAACACAAATCATCATCTCCCATGAAAACCAAAGCTTCCGTGCATTGAATGAAGTTGTAATAATGACTGCAAGACCTGCAAAAATGCTCCATTATGAGATTTCCGTTGACGGAGAAGTTGTCGAGGAATTAAGGGCTGACGGATTGATCATTTCCACACCAAGTGGGTCAACTGCATATTCAATGTCTGCAGGAGGGCCTATTGTAGACCCTAAGGTAGGGGCATTCATCATAGTGCCTATTTGTCCATATAAATTAGGTGTCAGACCATTTGTCGTATCCGATGCAAGTGAAATCAGAATCAAGCTCCTCAAAAGAGGTAAAAAGGCCATCTTCGTAATGGATGGGCAAATCCAAAAAGAAGTGAACTATATGGAAGAGCTCATAATCAAAAAGTCAGAAAAAGATGTTTACTTCATGAGAATCAATAAGAAATACTTCTATAAGAAAGTTAAAGATAAACTTAATGAAGGAGGATTAAACAGTATAAACAGAGTATTATAATTAGAGTATTATAATTAGAGTATTATAAATACTCTTTACTTCTTTTATCCCCTAATTCTTTTTTTAATTATTTTTTATACTAATGCCATTTTAACAATTTTTAAAATATCTTAAGAGTGAAACAATGAATGTTTTTTTAGTTGATTTAACACATGGTGGAGTGAAGATATCTTCTGAACTTGCTAAATCAGGAAATTATGAAAAAGTATTTGCCTATGACATTTACAATACTTTAAAAAAAGAGGATGAAGACATTTTAAACATTTATGATGTGAATATAATCAAGGATTTAGATTCATTTAAAAACCAGATTAAATCAAATTCAATGAAGAATATTGAAAAGGGCAATACTGAAAAAGATCTAATCATCAATCCAGTTCATTCCTCACTCAATATAAAAGAGTTGTTAATTGAAATAAGCGGTTCAATTGATTCAAATGAAGATGAAATATTAGGCCAATACGAAATCCTCAATCATCATGAAGCTACAGAACTTGCTTTAAGAAATTGGAAAGAGGAAACAAAAAACCAAAACATCAGAACAATTGAGATCACCGGAGTCAAAGGGAAAACCAGTGCATCATTCCTTTTAAAAGAGATATTTCTAGAAGATCATAAGAATACCTTGCTGTTATCCAGTTTAGGTGCTTATCTATTTAGAAAAAATAATGATTCAGAACAAAAGATCATATTGCAGAAGAATATCAGCATAACTCCTGCAAATATAATCAACACAATACAACTAGCTAAAAAGATAGCAAATCCTAAATGCAATACATTTCCAATATGCGATAAGAACAAGGATTTAGATGAAATGATTGAAGATGAAAGCATTGCTGAAGAATACAATGACAACCCTTACAAGGATTTGAATTATGATATTGCTGTTTTTGAAAATTCTTTAGGAATCTGCGGTTTAGGCGATATTGGAATCCTAACCAATCTGGTGGAAAACTACACCATTGCAAAAGGAAGCTCAAATGCAAGAGAGGCTAAAAAGCAAGTCTTTAAATCTCCTTTGGTAGTAATGCAACA
Organism: Methanobrevibacter sp.; assembly: GCA_016838945.1. GTDB lineage: Archaea > Methanobacteriota > Methanobacteria > Methanobacteriales > Methanobacteriaceae > Methanobrevibacter. The sequence goes on along the minus strand of JADLKP010000082.1, from coordinate 1,807 downwards.
TGAAACATTGAATGAATTCTACAAGGACGAAAAAGAGGAATATTCCAATAAGATCAATAGCTTTTCACTTGAAAATCCTGATGCAAATGTATTCTGTGAATCAATTGACTATGACATTGACAATACAAACATCAAAATCACTTATCTTGATTTAAGAACAATTGACAATAAATTGATAAATGGTGTGTTAAATATAGATGGCTTTGCTCCAGGATCACATCATGTATCAAACATCCTATCTGCTGTAACAACTGCCCTTGCATTAGGCATAGATGAAGAAACAATTCAAAATGCTTTGTCAAAATTTAAAGGAATCGATGGGCGAACAAACGTAAGGCAAATCGATGATACTGATTTAAGGATTATTGAAGAAATCAATCCGGGAATAAATACAAAAGCAATTGAAAGTTCAATAAACATGATAAAAGACATTGACGATTATTACATCATCATTGGTGGAAATTATGGAGTCACATGTGAAGAGATAGATGAGGAGAAACTATCCAAATTCTTACATGAATATATGATGAACAATCCTAACACCAATCTTATTTTAACCGATGAACTTGGAGAGAGTTTAGAAACAAAAATAAGCTCATTGAATGAAAAAGGTGAATTTAAAATAGAATTTATTGAAGACTATCATGAAGCTCAAAATAGGGCAATAGCTGATAATAAGAATATTCTATTCATCTACAGATCAAACTATTCACAAGTTTCCAAGCGTTAAAATGAAAAATATTAAAAATTTAAATAATTTTATTAAGAACTATTTACAAAATTATAATGGTAAACCTTTTAAAATCAGATTTGATTAAAACAAAACCCCAAGGCGAATTAAATGATTGTTGGAACTAGAGGAAGCAAACTTGCACTTGTACAGACAGACTACATAAGAAGCTGCCTATACAATATCACTGGAGAAGAAGTGGAAAAGAATATTATAAAGACAAAAGGAGATAAGATCACCAACTCCCAATTGTATAATATGGATTCCAAAGGACTTTTTACAAGAGAACTCGATAACGCATTGCTTGAAGAGGAAGTTGATTTTGCAGTGCATAGCCTAAAGGATGTTCCTACTGAATTGAATGAAGATCTTGAAATTGTAGCAGTTCCTCCAAGAGAAAGTCCTAATGAAGTGCTTATTTCCAACTACAGCTGGAGTGAACTTGAAGAAGGCTCCACACTTGGAACAAGCAGCTTAAGAAGAGAAGCATTCTGCAAGCTCCATGAAAAGGATTTTGAATTGAAACCTATCAGAGGAAATGTAGAAACAAGAATCAAAAAGGTTATGGATGGAGAAGTGGATGCTACAATCATGGCTGAAGCAGGATTGAACAGATTAGGTTTACAAAAATACATTAAAACACAGTTTCCAACAGATTATATAATGCCTGCAGCAGGACAAGGAGCCTTAGCTGTCATAACCAGAAAGGACAGTGAATTTAAAGAGACAATCGCTAAATTAAACCACTATTTCTCATTCCAAGAAGTATTGGCTGAGAAAACCATTCTTGAAGAGATTGGAGTAGGTTGCCAATGGCCTATTGGAGCAATAGCAAGAATAAAAGACAAGAAATTTGAGCTTAATTCCATCTTGTTGGACAAAAATGGAGAAATCCTATATAATGAAACCGTTAATGGAAGCATAAGAGAAGCTGAAGCTATGGGAAGAAAAATAGGAAAAGATATGCTTGAATTCCTATAAAATAGCCAAGAATTCTATTTTTTATTGAAAAAAACTAATTATTTTTAAATTTTTTTAATAATTTTTTAATATATTATTAATATATATTTAATGATA
>JADLKP010000081.1 GCA_016838945.1 Methanobrevibacter sp. | reverse complement strand
TTTAAAAAAAAATATTATAAAAAAATTATAAAAAAATGTAATAAAAAAATAGTAATAAAAAAATAGTAATAAAAAAATAGTAGTAAAAAATAAAAAAATTAAATTGCACATGAAGGTGCAAAACCTAAGTCATTCAATAATGTATCGAGCCCCTTTTCTGCCATGGCAACATCATCAACCAAACAGAAAATTCCAAGCTTTCCTTCCTTAATGAAAGTGGAAAGTTTGCTTGCATCATCCAAAAGTTCAGACGCATCCTCTTCTGCTATTGTAAAGAAAAGATCTGTTTCCATCATATTAAGGGAACTGTTTACATTGAATTTGGAATCAATATTTCCCTCTTTCCTTTCAATCAAGAGAAAATTCTTATCTGTTTCACCGACAAAGAAAGCAATCTTAGTGCCTGGACTTAAAACTGCAAAATAATTTTCAGAATCCTTTACAAACTTGTCCCATAGATTATTGTCATGAATCTTTACTGGCTTTACCATCATATCACCACAACAAAAGATTATTCTAATTCAAGCTCTTTGATTTTGCTTTCAATAACATCCTTAACTATCTTTACACAGATTTCTCCTTCATCATCCAATCTAGCAGCATCATTTGCCTTGTGCTCAGTTTCAGATAAAATGTCACCAACATTAAGTTCATCTATAATCTGAACTCCTTTCTGTTCCAATATCTTTCCAACACAATTTCCTTCACAGCCATTGATTGCCAAAATCGGATATTTATCAAGCATTCTCTTAAAACCGGTGACATTTGCAGAAGTTGAACCCATGCAAATGGATAATATTTCCACATCATCAATAGCTAAGTCATGAACTGCCACTCTTGCCACCAAGCCATTTGGACTCATGCCACTGCATGCTGCCAAAGCAATCTTCTCTTCCATAACAACACTTCCTTTTCAATTATAATCATTTGTTAGTATAATAAATATCATAAATCTAAAATATTACTCTTTCTTCATTTCTGGAACGTATTTAGCGTAAAATCCATCAGTATCTGCATAAATAGCTTTGAAACCATAAGTTTCGGCTTCTTTCATAGCCTTTTTAATATGCTGACGTCCCCATGCAGTAATAGCTTGAGCACATTCAAATGAATACCAGCGGAACCTTAAGAACCCATAAACTCCATACATTGTGTTAGCTAAACGTTTTAGAGCTTGCTGTTGTACATCCAAACTCTTTTTCAAGATAGGATCATCAGTAGCTTTCATCCTATTCTTTACAGCAAATCTTTCGTTTAAGATGTCTTCCAATGCAGATGGAATGAAACCTTGAGGCTCTTTCTTGAATTTGAAATAATGCTCAGGTGAAATATAATACTCCTCATCATTATCCATTTCAGATGAGAGTTCCTCCTCCTTAAGATTGTCAATTTCATCATAGCCTGTTTCAAAATCTTCAAACTTGGAATTATATGAAACATTATCGTTTACCAAAACATCTGGAGAAATGTTTTTTGAAATGATTAAAGTAGGATACAGGCTCTTGAAGTCGAACTGAACCAGATTCTCATGCAATCCAATCTCCGGTTCCTTCACATAACCGCCTGAATTGCTGCCTCTTTCCTTGATGTTTTTCATTGTCATGTTAGGCTTGTTCGGCACAACTTCATTGGCTTCATAAGCCTTTCTGACCAAATACCATTCCGCCTGCTGACCGGTAGCCATACGGGTCACGTCAACAAAAGGCTGACCAACTATACGAGTCAATTCCAAGTTCAATGGCAATGTCTCTTGAGCTATCTTCAAAGTGGAGACAACATCATCAAGGGAATATTTGAATAGGTTCTTAAGTTCCTTTCCGCCATTGTCCCAGAATTCATAAATCCTATCTCCAGGAACATCAATCTTCTCTTCACCAAAGAACTCAAAGTAAACTCTCTCCAATGTGTATCTGTCAAGAGACATGTATCTTCTCATTACCAAATACAAATCAACATGAAGAAGACCTTTAAAGGTAGCTGCATTATTGAATCCTCTTCTGATGAATTTGACATTGGATCCGTCAACACCCAAATCCAAATCTATGCCCCAGATTTTTGCCCTATCTCTAAGGTATGGGAAATCAAATACATCAGAGTTATAACCTATAATGATGTCTACATTCGCTTCCTTAACTGTTTTGATGAACGCTTCAATCATTTCCTTTTCGCTGTCAACCTTTTCTATAAAGTACATTTCAGGATCATTCTCAAATTCGTCACCTTTTGTGGAGATGACCTTTCTTACCCCTACATTACTGTCGATTCCAATCATGATGATTTCATCCTCATCAGGATTAGGCATTCCATGAGGGTTTCGAACTTCCAAGTCAAAGCTCATCATTCTAAATTGCTGGAAGTCTGTATTTGCGGTTATAGGACTTTTGGCCAATTTGAGAATTTCAAGAGAATCCTCATCTGCATCAATGGTTTCAAAGGAATCAATCAATTCCCCTTCCAATTCCAATTCAGCCATAGGAACTAACGCATTATCAATCAGATATCTTCTGTAAAATGGAATATCATGTTCCCTTAACTGCTTTACGGAATCCAAATCCCAAATCACATCCCTATATTTTGGAACTTCCTGAGGATGGGTGAAGCTGATCTTAACGAATTCGGTAGGAACTTGAAAATCCTTTTTCTCCACCTTTTCAAGTTTTGTAAATTCCAAATCACCATTCTTTTCAAGCTCTTTCAAATCATCAATACATTTGTCAATATCGCCAGAAGGCAAAATATAGAGGTAAGGAATGAAACTGTCATCCAATGCAATCAAATCATTGGATTTTTCTCCTTTTACCTTACCGAATAAACGCATTACTGGCTTTTCTTCATAAGTAATGTAATCAATATCCAAAAGAACAATGTTTCTTTTTACCATCCTATCAACCGAATATTTTTATTATCTAATAATCATCAGATTCGTCTTTTTCCAATTCTTCCATCTCTAATTGATCCTTTTCAAGCTCTTCTTTAAGAGACATGATAACTGCATATGCGATTCCTAAAATCAAAGGCCCTATTATAAATCCAACAATACCAAAAACATAAGGCCCTGCCATAAATCCTACTAAAAGGATTAAGGAAGGCATATCCGCATAATTACTTGCAAGCATTGGACGAATGTACATATCACTCAAACTTAATACAAAACCCCATAATATAGTAAGGATTCCTTGAGTTAGATCTCCAATTGCAAAGAATGCATAAATTGCCAAAGCCCAATAAACTATCCAAGGACCGATAATAGGAATCAGTTGAGCAATACCTGTTATGATTCCTAAAAACAATGCAAACTTATATCCTAAGAAATAATAACCTACACCACCTAAAATACCTATGATGATTGCGGTTAAGAAGTGACCATAGAATATGGATTTTAAAACATTTGCAACATCCTCTAATGTTCTTTCAAAGAAAGCCTTGTGCTTTTCTGGAATAAATATAAAAAGATGATCCATTATCTTATCACCATCACGAGTGAAATAATATATTGAACAGATCAATACGAATAATTGAACCAATACATCTGAAAAGTTCCTTATGAATTTTACTGCATAATTGAATACATATGTTAAAATGTCCTGCACTCCATTGGTTAAGGCACCGATATAAGGTTTAATGAATCCTTGAATCTCTACAGGCAATGCTTGGACAAATGTGGTAATGGCCAAATTCAAATCAATGCCAGAACTTATAGAAAGATTATGAGAACTGAAAAACATATCTGCAAAAACTGCTATTTCCCAAAACACATATACGAATAGCAATATCAATGGAATGATCACCAAAATTATTGCCAGAAATATGGAAATTGAAGGAATCCTAATTTTTGATTGAATCCTATTCGCAACTGGTTTAATACCATATGCAATCATTGCACCAAGCAATATCATATTCAATACAGGCATTACAGTAAATAATGACAATAATAAAAGGATAATTATAATTACTATATGCAAGCTGTATTTACTTTCACTAATACTAAACATATTATCATTAAATAAAATTATTTGTTAAATCAATACTATTAATTATTTTAGATTAGAAATACTCCTTTAATCCAGAAGCAGTCCTATGGAATTTACCGAACTCTACGATTTCAGACACTTGGTCAGATGAGAATACAGGTCCTTCTGCACATATTCTCCAACCGGTTTTATCAACACAGCATTGACCGCAAACCCCTATGGCACATTTCATATAACGTTCCATGGAATATTCACCTTCAATCATATGAGCTTCCAAACTTCCATATAATGGTCTCATCATAACTTCAGGACCGCAAACAACAGCCCAATCATACTCCTTATGTTCAATAAGCTGTAAAACCCTATGGGTTGCAAATCCTTTAAAACCGCAGGATCCATCATCAGTGCAAGTGTAAACTTTTGCGCCTCTTGCTTTCAAACGTTCATCAAACAGCAATTCATCCTTAGTTTGTGCAGCGCAAACGACATCTACGATAGCCTTTTTCCTTAAAGCCTCTTCAGTGAATGATGCAATCGGAGCCATTCCAACTCCTCCACCAATAGCTAAGACTCTCATGCCTTTCAAATTAGTGTCAAAACCATTTCCATATGGTCCTCTAATACCTAACTTGTCACCTTCCTTGAGTGAATGAAGGTCTTCAGTGAATGGCCCAACTTTTTTGACGGTTATTCCGAATTCACCTTTATGAACATCAATATAGGAAACGGACATTGGCTTCTCATCCTTGAAATTCCACACCATGACAAATTGTCCGGGGGTGGGAATATTCTCACCAACCATAGTCCAATCAAAAATAAAAGTCTTGATTGTAGGAGTTTCTTCTATAATCTTTTTAATCTCTATAACTTGAGGTACATTCATTCTATCACCAAACCTTAGAAAACTTAAGCCCACACTATGGCCATCATTTATGACCAAAACCTACCATATCCTTTATTGAATCAAATTCACTATCCTCTATGAACTCTTCCAAATCCGAAGAGATTCTTCCAAATATTTCCGGACCTTCATACATGATTGAAGTTCCAATCTGAACAGCACTTGCACCAGCATATAAAAACTCTACGACATCTGCATAATTGCGTATTCCTCCGACACCAACAATAGGAATGTCTGTCGCTTCATACGCGTCATATACACAGCGCACTGCAATTGGCTTGATTGCCGGTCCGCTCATTCCACCAAACTTATTGGCAAGAATCGGATTTCCAGTTACAATATCAATTTTCATTCCAGGACCTAATGAATTGATCAATGTCAATCCGTCTGCTCCAGCATTTTCTGCAGAAACCGCTATTTCAGAAATGTCAGTTACATTTGGAGTCAATTTTGCAAGAACAGGAACATCAACCGCTTCTTTCACTGCATTTACAACATCATAAGTCAATTTAGGATTTTGACCGATGGAAGCACCATAACCTTCCATAGCATGAGGACATGAAACATTTAGCTCAATCATATCAACCAAATCTTCCACTTTACCTGCAACATATGCAAATTCTTCTGGATTTGCACCGTAAATAGAAGCTATTGATCTGCCTTTTACACGATTGACATCTTCTAATTCCTCTTTGAAAGCTTCTACACCCGGACTTGAAAGTCCGATAGCATTGATTATACCTCCTTCTACAGCAACTGTAGTTGGATTCTTATAACCGTCATTAGGGTCTTTAGAAAATGATTTAGATACAACTGCACCAGCACCAGATTCTAAAATCCAATTAAGAGAAGAGGCATGACTACCTAATACACCTGCAGCAAGCATTAATGGATTCTTTAATCTGACACCACATAAATTTGTTTTTAACATGAATAACCTCCAATGAAAACATAAGAAAGATAATTCTTTAATTTATAAGATCTAATTTGAATAGTTTGTATTAAATGTATTGAATTTGTATTTAGTCGATTGGATTAAATTTGAAATATTTAAATAAATCTGAAATTTGAAATATTTATATAAATATATAATGTATAATTTTATACTATTTTAATATATGAAAACTATTAAATATAAAATGTTTGATTTTTTATAAAAAAATCCATCACTTTTTTAAAAAAAATATCAAAAATCATGAAAACCATTGGGAAATAATGTAAAATATATTAGAAATAAAAATTAAAATAGAATTATGGAATATTATATAACACAATGCATTGCAGGATTTATTGCATTTGATGAAAATCTTGAAATAGCTGAATACAAATTATTCAAAGAAGATGAAATAGTTTCAAATCTTATTAAAATAGAAGAGAATGAGATTTTAGAAGAAGAAATTGAATTGATCAATGAATTATTCTCTAATGAAGCTGATGATGGAACTGATGTAAACAGAATCATCATAGAAACCACCAAAAGAAAATCTCAATACAAGGACCTTGAAAACTACGAAAACATTGAAACTGAAAGTCCTAACAAAGGAGGGGAATATTTAAGAAATCATCAAAGTGAAGTTTTCGAAGAGATAGGATTTGAAAAGAGTGAAGATGACATTATTGAATATTATGAAAGATTGGCTATTGAACAGATTAAACAATCATCACAGGAAGAGGATAAACTCTTGATTCAAGCGATAAACTCTGTAGATGATATTGATGAATCAATCAGCAAGCTAGTCGAACGCATTCGTGACTGGTATACAATCTATTTCCCTGAAATGGATACAATAAGCAATAATGAAACCTACATTAAATTGATTGCCCTTAGTGAAGATAGGGAAGACATAATGGAAAACTTTAAGGATCAATTTAGCGAAGATATGGATTACAGCAGTGGAGCAGATATAGAAAAAGACGATTTGAAGATGTTGAAAAGCTTTGCAGAATCCATCTATTCACTTCAAAAATCAAGGAGGGGACTTGAAACTTATATCGATTCTAAAATGGAAGCAATCGCTCCAAACTTAAGAGACCTATTAGGTGCAACACTTGGTGCAAAATTAATAGCCCACATTGGAAGCATCAAAAGATTAGCAACTTATCCTGCAAGTGTTATTCAAATAATGGGTGCTGAAAAGGCAATATTCAGACATTTGAAAACTGGAGAACGTCCACCAAAACATGGATTGATATTCCAACATCCAAGTGTACGTGGCGCTAAATGGTGGAATAGAGGAAAAATAGCTAGAAACTTGGCTTTAAAAATCACATTAGCAGTTAGAAAAGATGTGTTCTCTGGAGAATATGATCCAAATATCGCAGAAGACTACTTGAAAAAGGTGGAACAGATTGAAAAGGAAAATCCTTTCCCTAAAAAAACCAGTCAAAGAAGAGCTAACGAAAGAAGAAGTGAAAGAGATAAAGGAAAGGGAAAATCCAAAAAATACAAAGGAAATAAGAAGAATAAGAAAAATAAAAGAAGAAGAAAATAGTTATATGATCGACAATGCAATACAAACAATGCAATGACAATTTAAATTATTCAATCATTAAATTATTCATAATATCCGATCAATTCATATTTTATAAAGAGTGAAAAAATGAACGTATTTTATAAAGATGGGGAAATAGCCACTAAAAATTTAACTCCTGGAATTAAAGTCTATGATGAAAAACTTATAAGAGAAGGAGAAATTGCTGAGAATGAAACATCAGAAAATATAGAGGAATATCGTATTTGGAATCCTCGCAGATCCAAATTGGCTGCTGCATTATTGAATGGACTACAGGATTTCGATTTAAAAAATGATTCCAAAGTCCTATATTTAGGTGCTTCTACAGGAACAACAGTCTCTCACATATCAGACATTTGTGACAGCGGATTAATCTATGCAGTAGAGTTTTCACCAGTAAGCATGAAGAAATTGGTTAGGCTATCCCAAAAAAGGAATAATATCGCACCAATACTTGCTGATGCAACCAAACCAAAATATTATTTGAACAAGGTTGAAAAGGTGGACTTGGTTTACTGTGATGTTGCTCAAGAAAAACAGAGCGAACTCTTTATGGACAATATGAATCTATTCCTAAAGGAAGATGGACAAGGCTTGATTACCATAAAAGCAAGAAGCATTGATGTTGTTCAAAAACCTAAAAAAATATTCAAAGATGAAGCAAAAAAAATAAAGGAAAATGGTTATTCTATTTTGGAAAAGATTAAACTAGAACCTTATGAAAAGGACCATATAGCTTTACTTGTAGAAAAATCTTTTTAAAAGAACATACATTCATTTTTGAATAAAAAGCTTTTTTAAAAACCATACATAGCCAATATTTTAGTCCGAAACATCCATTTCTTTATCAAAGTAAGGAACAACATATCATCAAAGACATAAATATAATTTAACCATATATATAAAGAAATTATCAAAAAAATATAGAATACACCCATTACAATAACTTTTTAACTATTTTTAATTAAATAATCAGAATTTTAAGAATTCCAAAGCTGTTTTTTGCAAGTATTACTTTTATGCTAAAATTATAGATAGGAATAATAATATATAATAGACTTTTTTAAAAAAAAGACTGATAAAAATTATTAAAAAGATAAAATAAAACTAATGCAAGTGATTGATACAAACTTAAAAAAATTACCATAATTTATAGGATTTTCAAGAAAAAATAAAAACTTTAACATAATACGAACAAATTCAAAAAAGTATTACTACTGAAACCTTTTTATATAAGAAAATAACAAATATATATTTGCTAATGCAATAAAAAAAGAGTTCATAAAAATATCCTCTGAGTTAATTCACTCATAAAAACACTCCATAATTAACTAACTTAGAGGATTGAACTTTTTTTTAAAAATAAACTATTTTTAACACTTTTTTAATAAGTTTTTTAAAAATTTTAACAAAAGATTACTAATTTTACTTTATTTTCAAAAATAAGAAAGAACATTAATTTTTGTAAAAAAGTAATACTTTTTTTAATTATTATTCGATTGAAAGGATAAAATATGTATTAAAAAAACTAAAGGAAAAAATTTTATAATCATATAAGAAAATAAGGGAAAAATTAAGAGAATAATTTTTGAAAAATTGAAATTTTTTTAAATAAAATAATAACT
>JADLKP010000359.1 GCA_016838945.1 Methanobrevibacter sp. | reverse complement strand
AAGTCTTCTCTTCTTCTCGTCATCGAACACATCCTTGTCCTTAGTGAGCAACAGCCATCTTGAGCCTTTTATTATTTTATTCTTTCATCAGATAGAATTGTGACAAATACCAAAGTGCTAATGAGACATTTTAATTGTAATGGAATTATGTATATGCAAAACCAAAATGATATATATTCAATAAACGATTGATTCATATAAGTTTAGTAAAGATTAAAGAAAGTATTTGCATAATAAAAATATGAAAATCGTGACAAATACCCAATACATATCCGTCACGGTATTTTTCATCCTTTAGGGAATCATCCATCATCAGAAAAAATAAAGAATAGAGAGAGAAAAAAAATACATAACTAATTCATTTTCAAAAGATATAAGTGCATTTCAAGAAGGATGCTAAATACGAATCTGTCACGGTAAAATGTGCCCTTTTAAGACGAAAATGTCACATCCGACTAACCCATTTTTGTCACACCTTTAGGTATGTTGTTTAAAGATAATAATGTATCTATTTGAAAAATAGATATTTAGAATGTTATTTATATCATTTATCCGAGTAAATGCTGTGACAAAAACCAAACAATAAAAGACCATTGACTTCCTCTTAAAAGCATATATTCATATACAAAACAGCAAGAAAAGAAGCGTGACAAATACCAAAGAAGAGGTATATAAACGTATAAATAAATATGTGACAAATACCCAAGAGAGAACTATCATGGATATAAAAAGTGCGTGACAAATACCAAACAATCGCTGATTATAAGCTACTTATAAAGATTGAAAGAAATATATAATGATGAAAGGGAATAAGTCTGATACAAAGAAACATTGAGTATAAAAGATATTTATCCTCAAAAAAGAGAAAGAATCTTCAGTTTACTTTTATAAACTTGTTATCATTGAATAAAAAAATAACAAAGAAGGGTCTTTCTTAAAATTTTAATAAAATAATATATAAAATATAGAAGAATGTAATGAGTTGAAAAACAAATAGATGGAAGACAAAAACGTGACATATTCCAAACATAACTGTGACAAAACCCCAATATAACTGTGACGAAAACCCTTTATAATTCCATTCTTTTGTGACAAAATCCCTACTCATTTGCTTTTATGTGACAAAATCCAAACTGTCTTGCGACAAATTCCCTATATTACTCAAGTTTCGGATTTAGACTTTGAGGTTGAATTTATTGTATAAAAAAGGCTTTGAGTATTTCCGTATGTCACG
>JADLKP010000080.1 GCA_016838945.1 Methanobrevibacter sp. | reverse complement strand
ATTTAAATTTTATATAGGTTAAATTTTAGAAATTTAGATTTTAATATATTTTAAATTTTAATATATTTTAAATTTTAGAAATTTAGATTTTAATATATTTTAAATTTTAATTATTTTTATGGATTTTTATTCTAAAAATTAAACAGGTGATAAAATGGTAGAAGGTGCAGAAAGAATAGATGAATTTATGAATGAAGCAAAAGTGTTTTTCTTGGCAACTGTTGATGGAGACAAACCAAAAAACAGACCTTTAGGTTTCCATTTGCTCAAAGACGGCAAGCTTTACTTTGGTGTAGGAAACCATAAGGACGTTTGTAAACAAATGGAGGAAAATCCTTATGTAGAAATTGTAGCATTAGTTGAAAATGATTTCCTAAGATACTATGGAAAAGTGGTATTTGAAGAAACCTATGATATGGCGGATGCTATTGTTGCAGGAAATGAATTCCTTCAAGGAATCTATAATGATGAAACTGGTTTTAAAATGGCTATTTTCCACTTGGAAGAGGCTACTGCGGAAATTCGTGACGTTACCGGTAAAATCAATGAATCCTATAATTTCTAATTAATTTTACTTTTTTTATTTTTTATTTTTTATTTTTTTATTTTTTTTCTACTTTTTAACTAAAGGTGTGTATTTATGGGATTACTTGGAAATTTCTTTGGAAGCTTTAAAAAGCATGATGAATTGGAATTGGCTAAATGCTTTAAAGCGGAATATGAAGCTAATGACTTGGAAAATATGAAATCCATTGTAGATAAATTTGTAGACCATTATCCTGATTCCTATTTCGCTTCCAGTGCTATGGTGATTTACATTATTAATTTGTATAAAAAAGACCCTTTAAATGTGCCTCCAAATATGCTCAATAACTTAAGCATCATGGAACGAAATCTAAAGTTTTATGATAAGGCCAGCACTGACTCATTAGATGATGAAGAGTTGGAACTGAGGCAATGGTATAAAAGTGAATGCCATAAAAATGTAAAGTTTATGGAATCAGAAGGATTAAGATTTTCTTCTGATAATTAAATCGTTTAATAAATTTAGTGGTTCACGTCCTTTTCAAGCCTATTTTTTCTTCTTTTCACTAGTATAAACAATTTATATTTCTTTTCTTAAATTTTATTTATTTTTCCAAGTATTTTGATTATTTCCTTCATTTTTCCTAATTGTTAATTCAATTAAGTTTATTTATGTTAAGGGGTATAGTATTACTATATAATAATATAATGGCGTTATATTATTACAAAGTAGTTGATTTTAATAAATAATTTAAGGTGACACAAATGGAAAAGGAAATCATTGCAGCAATGATGGCTTCTACATTAGATATGGATAATTTGACCAGCGATAGGATAGAAGCTTTAACAAAAGGACATGGTATGTTAAATCTTGCAGCTATTTGTTCTGCAAACTCTATTGCAAATGATGTTTTGAGAGGAACAAACATAATGTTAACTGATGAAAATGTTGGCAGGCTTCCTATTGATGATATCTTAAGAAAAGCAATTGAGGCAGCAGAGGAATGTGGTGCAGATGCGGCAAATGCCGCATTGATTAGTGCGGCATTATGTTATTTTGCAGGAACCAATGCACAGGCGGGGGTACCTGCGGGAAATAGAAAATTAGGTGCTATGGCAAGAATAATTGCAGGTGTAGATCGTTGTGGTGTTCTTGCAATTCCTACTCCAAAAGCAAACAATAGGATATCTGGTTATGCAGCAGTAAGGGCCGTTTATGATGAAGTTTTCAAGAATACTTTAACCCCTATTGAAGGAGCTATTCTTCCTTTAGGTGTAGGTGGAGGTCCATTGTATGGACATAATGCATTAGGGGAGGATATAGGATTTTCTGAGCTTGCTAAAAAAGGAGCATATGCAGGAACCAAAGGAATGTTGACTGCATACTCCAATGTAGGTATGCCTCCAAGTCCAATAATCGCAGCTATCTTTGGTGTAGCAGCAATACTGGAAATTGTTCACCCAGATTCTGAAGTTGCAGAAGAGTACGGTGAATTCTTTGTAGCAAACAGTGCATATGTAGCGGGTTTAGGTGCTTGTGAAGCAGCAGGATTGCCTGAAAAATTACATATTAGAGGAACTGGTGAAGAATATGACACTGCGACTGTTGTCGGTGATTTTGGAGTAATCATGAAAGATATTGGAGGGCCTAGTGTAGTTGGTATGATTGCATTTGAAGAAATGCTCTCAGCATTTGAAGAATCATTAGCTATTGGTGCAGGATTCTCTGGTGGCCCATTGCAACCACCTTTAGGGCACATGACTGCAGATGCAGTGCTCGCACTTAAAGTCTTGCTTGCAAATGATGGGGATGTTGACAAGGCTGCTGAAGCTATTAATGAGGTAAAATCTAATTTTTATCTTGAGCCAACTATAGCTAAAATAGCTACAAATACTATTGCTCGTAAATCTGAACAAGTTCGAAGAGGGCCAGTTACAAAAGCTATGATCTTGGCAACTGAAGGTGCATTAAGTGCTGAAACTTTAAGAATTGCAGAATTTACTTACAACAAGCTTAATGAAGGTATGGCTCTTAAGGAAATTACAAAATCTTTGGATGATGAAAAACTTAATAATGTTCAAACTGCGGCTTCTGGATTGTTTAGTGGTATGATGGGCAAGGACATCCAAATCAATATTACTAATTATTCTGGAAGATCACGTAGAAAAGAAAATCCCTTCTTAGATAATTATCCTGGATTTGACACCCGTGCTGATGTAGAAGTAACTGTTGATGGTGAAAAAATAGTTTTCGAGGAATTGGCTAATAAGATCTTGCCTGATGCAATGTTAAATAAAAAAATGGACATATTAGAAGCTGTGCCTCTTGCAGCAGTTCCTATTACTGAATTGCAATTGTGTGGCCATACAATTATCAATGTAATTGTTCCTGCGGCGGTTGCAGGCGCTATGGGTTATGCTGGAGGTGATTTAAAAGCCATTGCAAAAGAAGCAGTTCGTGGAGCTTATGTAACATCTTCTATTCCTGGAGGAATGGAAAGAGCAATGGATGTAGCAAAACGTGCAGCTACTATAATGAAAGATTTGAATTGAATTTTTAAACTGATTTGGCTTGGGTTGAATCTAGCCATTTTTGGTTTTTTAACTTTTTATTATTATAAATTTTTATTTACAGGTAGTTTTCATGTTAATTATGACTACGATTGATGATTTGCCTCCTGAGGGCATTCCTTATATTACAGATAAAATAATTGATAGTGGAGCTAAAAATGTTCATATAATCAATGCCCTTACTAAAAAAGGACGGATGGAGTATATTGTACTTGTTGATTTTGAAGGAGAACACTTTGATGACATTTCAAGTCTTTTAGCTTTGGAATTTGGTACAATTGGTATGAAAATCTTTAAGCATGAACATAAAAAGTTTCCATATGAATTAATTGAAAAGAAAGTCTTAATTAATATTAATGATTCTTCTTTAGAATCTGTCGCTAGAATAAAGTATTTATTTAGTGATGATAACAAATTAATCTCATTAAAAGCAGAATATGAAGATTTAAAACTTTTAGCAAAAGATTTAAATCAAAAAGGTTATGATATTTCATTTTCTAAATTAAAAACTATTATTGAGGCAGAAGCTTATAAAAATCCAATTGATTCAGAGTCAATTTTAATTAGTTTGTAATTATTCTTTTTTTAATTTTTTTATTTATTTTAATATTTTTATTTTAATTATAATTTACATTTTTATAGTTATTTTTTAATTTAAATCATAATTACAATCTTAAATCAATATTAAACTTATTATAATGCTTTAAAAAGCTTTTTATATGATTAAATCAAATATAAATTTACAAATATTCATGTGATTTTATGTTTAATCTAATCAAGGACAATAGGGGATTCATATCTTTAATCGATGCATTGCTTTCCATTTTCATATTGATTATGGTTCTCATTGCCTTCAATATGATGATTGATATTGATATTCCAAGCTTATCTGAAGAAAATCATGATTTCAAGTCAAGCCAGGATATTATGGAAATCATGTCATCAAAAGTCGACGGTAGAGATCATAGCTTAATTGAAAGGATATCATTTATCTTATCCAAGAATAATGATTCAGCATCATCAAAAAGAGAAGTTAAATCCTTATTGGATGATTTCTTTTCATCTTATTTAGATGCTGATTACCATTATGCATTTGTGGAGACCAATCATTTCAAAGGGGAAGTATTATCTTCCAATGGAGACTATGAAAGTTCCGATAGGGTCAATGTGGCAATCAGAAACTATGGAAATTATTCCTATAAATTATACTTGTTCTAATTTGTTCCATTTATCTTTTTGTAATTCATAGCCAAGATTTATATATTGGAATATACTAATATAATTATGTTATAATAGTACCTTACTTATTTTAGACTATTTTTACTATTTTTCATTTGTTCCTGCCCTGGTGGTGTAGCTTGGATAACACGTGGGACTGCGGATCCCATTCCCCGGGTTCAAATCCCGGCCAGGGCATCTTTTATATTTAATAACTGATTTTAACTTTTTAAAGAATTAATAAATCATTAATTTATATTTATCATTTTATTCAAGAGGAATAGTCATGCTTAATGCAAATACTTATGTTACAAAGGAAGAAGGTATCGGTGGAACAATAAGAAACAGATGGGAAGACTTTTATGTAGAGGAAATCCCAGAAGTGATTCCTGAGGGGGAAGGTCCAAACATCTACATTTGGATTGAAAAATTGGGAAGAACCACCCTTGATGTTTTGCTTGATATTGCACGGGACCTTCATATTGATAGGAAAAGAATGGGTTTTGCAGGAATGAAGGACAAGAAGGCCATTACTCGCCAATGGATTTGCATAGCTAATATGGACTCTGAAGAGCAGTTCAATCAAGTCAAGGCATTGGAAGGAACCATTCACAATACTGAATTCCTAAAGGTTGTAAGAGGAAGAAAAAAGCTAAGAATGGGTCAGCTTAAGGGAAATAAATTCAGAATCTTGATAAAGGATATTGATGGAATGGATAGCGATGATGAAGATGAGAGGAGAATAGCTATTGAAGGTGCAGCTAAAAGAGCAGATGCCATTTTAAAGACTCTTGAAAAGACAGGCGTTCCTAATTACTTCGGTTGGCAAAGATTCGGAAAGCCAAGAACCAATACCCATTTGGTTGGAGAAGCTCTCATTCAAAACGACTTGAAGGAAGCTGTAAGAAGATATGTTGGTAACCCATCTCCAGAAGAAGGTGAGGAAGCCATAGCAGCTCGCCAAGCTTATGATGATGGGGATTGGGAAAAGTCATTGGAATTGATGCATCCTGGAATGCGTTATGAAAAGATGATGCTTAAGGTTCTCATCAAGGAAGAAAAAAGGGCCATTAGAAAGATTGCTGAAAAGGAAGGAATCGAACCGGAAGAAGTGGATAAGTCTAAAGTGGAATTGTCCGATAAGGCCTATAAGAATGCAATTCATGCGCTTCCAAAGCCGCTTCAAAGAATGTTTGTTCATGCTTACCAATCATTCTTATTCAATGCTGCAGTAAGTGAAAGGGTAGCTATGGGAATGGACAAATACATTGAGGGTGATATCGTCATAGACAAGGAAGAGAGAATTGTAAGGGATAAGACAAACGAAGAGTTTCAGGAAATGGTATCCTCCTTTGAAATAAACCAGACTTGTCCGTTATATGGTACAAAAGTTCCATTTGCAGGTGGAGAAGTAGGAAGGATGGAAGAGGAAATCCTCAATAGTTATGGATTGACTAAAGCTGATTTTGAAGTTCCTAAAATGCCTCGTTTAGGAAGTCATGGGCTTAGAAGAGCTATGAGATTTCAAGTATGGGATGCAAGTGCTGCAGCAACTGATGATGGTGTGATGTGTGAGTTTTCCATTGATAAAGGGTCATATGCAACTGCTGTACTAAGGGAAGTCATGAAAAAAGATGTTTACTGATATCCTTTTTAAGACTTTAAAGAAGTATATATAGACCTAACTATAGTGATTAGGCAACAAATGCTAATTGCAATAGGATAACTTAATATCGCTATAATGAATCCAACAATAAATATTACAAATGGGATATGTAACGCTTCTTTAACATTTAAAGCGTTTTTTAAGTATTCCTCATTTTTCGTATTGAGTTTTAATAATGACTTTGCCATGAAGTATAAGATTATATCGACAATAATGAAGTCCAATCCATATAATGCTTGTGGGATAAACTCATTAGGATGATTTGCAACGAATATTGTCAGATAAGGAATTAATGAGAATACAAACATCAATAAAATGTTTTGCCAAATAATCTTCCTATCGATTCTGTCAACATGATTATAAATTAAATGATGGTATTGCCAAAGGTTAGCGCATACTAAAAAACTTATTAAATAGGCAAAATAAGATGTTTTCAAAGCCCAAATTGATGCAAGGGATGCAGTTGCAGGTTGTGGCAATTCCAAAACAAGCACAGTTACAATAATTGCAATGATTGCATCATAAAATGCTTCAAGCCTACCTGTTTCCATGAAATTTTCTTCAGACATAATTATATTTTTTTTATTAATAACTATTTATATATTTGTAAACAAGCTATTTTTTAGTTTTCAATTAAATTTGATGAGGCCTATTTTTTACTAAAACCCCAAGATAAGCCAGTGCAGCGGATACGATTATGGCAAGCAATGTTGGGCCTAATGGAATTGAATCAAGTCCTACAGCCAGTTGATATACGATAAATCCTGCAAACCATGCAAACATGTTCCAGTACCAAGTTTTGGCATTTGTTGTTTCTTCTTTTGAAAGATAGAATGAAACCATTAGCACTGAAGCCATAGGTGCAAACACTGATGCAATTAGGTATAGGAATCCAATATAATGATCCATGATTCCTGAAATGGCAAGTACACAACTTAAGATGCTGACTACAACACCTGCAATTCTTGGATTGATTCTGTTAACGATGGCCTTTGAGGATTCCCCAGCAGAATTTGCTGCTACAAAGTTGGATGTTACAGTTGAAAGCACTAAAATGATTACTCCTTGAGCTCCAAGACCTGCCATAAGGATTGATTGTGCAATGCTTGTTGTTCCAATTCCAACAATTTGCATGCCTAAAATGTACATCCAAAGGCTTGCTAAGGTGTATGCAACTGCAGAGATCAATGTTCCATTCACAGGATTTTCAACATCCTTGGTATAGTCTGAAATTACAGGAAGCCATGAAATTGGCATAGCTATTGATATTTCAAAAATGTTCCAAAAGCTTAGCGCTGTGGATTTTGCACCAGTGATTGAGGCAATAGGCAATGCATTTGTTAGCTCTCCTCCCAATAATTCAAGAGACAGTATTGCCAGCAATACTGCAAGCACCACCATCATGACAGTGGTTACTTTTGATAAGCGGTAAAGTCCCACATAGACCCATATTGCAATGATTAGAGAGAGGATGATACATGTAAGAGTGAAGGATATTGGTATATTCAATCCCATCATTGCTGCTGCACCTTGGGCATTCAGCACAGCTACCCATGCTATAAGCTGCATAACATTCAATGAGGAAAAGAATTTGGAACCATAATCTCCAAAAGTGGATTTGATGGTTTCCATTGCATTCACTCTTAGGCGTGCACCAACTAAACCAGTGAAAAATAGTAATATTCCACCTATAATATGTCCAAGTACCAATGGGAGCCAAATGGAATCAATTGGAGATGAGGATGCGAGTTGTATTCCCGCTTCTATCTCAGAAACGGATACTGCAACTCCAAACCATATAACCCAGTTTGCAAAAAGCCCTGTACGATTTTCCATATTTTGACCACATTAAGGTAGATTTCATTCATTTTTTAAATATTTTTTAAAAATTTTTAATTTATTTTTTATAATCCTAAAATTGGTGTGATTTAATGATTTTCACATTTTTCTTAAAATTTTTTTATAATCCTAAAATTGGGGTGATTTAATGATTTTCACATTTTTCTTAAAATTTTTTTATAATCCTAAAATTGGTGTGATTTAATGATTTTCACATTTTTTAAAGCTATTTTGGATGAGTTAAAATGATTTTAACAAATCGTAAAGTTCAGGAATTGCCTGTTCAAATTTAACTCCATATGTATGGGTTTCATCACCAATTGTCTTTTCAATTGCCTTTTTGGTAAATTCCCCTGCAACCTTTGCCGCAGAGGAAGGAGATTTGCCTAACATGGTTGATCCTACAAATGATGAGGCAAAGACATCACCTGTTCCATGGGATACATAATCTACTTTATCATTGTAAACAATATTGATGGTGTCTTCCTGCTTATCTAGAATAATCATTCCCATTTTGTCATCCTCCTCATACCCTTTTAGGATGACATATCTTTTTGTAAATGCTCTAAGCTCTTTAGCCATTTCAATCATTTCATCTTTAGTAAATGTTTCCTTCCATGGCTTATGCAATATATAACATGCTTCAGTTGTGTTAGGGAGGATATAGTCTCCTAATTTACAAAGCTCTCCCATTGCATCAGCGAATTCCTGGTCAAATCCATTGTAGAATTCTCCATGATCTGCCATTGCAGGGTCAACAAATATTAGTCCACCATCTTTCAATCTTGAGTCTATAATGTCTTTGATGTAGTCCAATTGTTCTTTTGATGCAATGAAACCAGTATAAATTGCATCGAATGATATTCCTTCCTTTTCCCAATGTTTTCTAATTTCAGGGAGGTCTTCAGTTAAGTCTCTGACAGTAAAGTCTGTGAAACCTGAAGTGTGTGTAGATAAAACAGCAGATGGGAGAACAGCTGTTTCGATTCCAAAAGCAGAAATTACTGGCAGTGCAACTGTTATTGAGCACTGGCCATAGCATGAGATGTCTTGAATAGTTAAAATTTTTTTAGTGTCGCTCATTTTTTCAAACCCAATATTATTTTAATGATTACAGTTAATTAGTATTTCATTTTTAATATATAATCATTTTTGTAATTAACTTAATTTATTTTGAAGTAAATTTATAACAATTGTTATATTTATTATGATATTTAAAATTTTTGTTAAAATGGTTAA
>JADLKP010000002.1 GCA_016838945.1 Methanobrevibacter sp. | reverse complement strand
TATATAATGTAAAAAATAAATAGTTAATAAATGCTATTTTTATAAGTATTTTATATTTTGGAAATATCATTTTAGAAATATTTATTTTAGAAATATTTATTTTAGAAATATTTATTTTAGAAATATTTATTTTAGAAATATTTAATATTTTATAAGAATTTAAGATTATTTACTATTCATCATTCAGTTGTGATATTATTATTGAATGGGTTATCAAGATTGGTGGAAGTTTATTCCCGCAAAAAGCTATTGAACTGGCAAATGCATTGAAAGACCAAAACTGCTTGTTTGTTGTTGGTGGAGGAGAATTTGCTAATCTCGTTAGAAAATATGATGATTTAATAGGATTCTCAGAGGATGTAACCCATGAAACAGCTATTGATTCAATGGATATCTTGGCTAAATTGCTGAATGATAAATTAGCATTTACAGAAATTAGCTATACTGTAGAAGAAGCAATCGGTATTTCTAATTCAAATAAGATGCCAATTATGATTTGTTCTCACATTCTAAAGGAAAACGATCCATTTGCACATTCCTGGGATGTCACAAGCGATTCAATTGCAGCATATATTGCAAGCCTCTTGGATGCAAAGCTTTTAATAGCAACAAATGTAAATGGTATATATACAAAAGATCCATCCTTAAGTGGTGCAGAACTGATCAAGGAAATTGATGTAAATGAACTACTGACTTTTGACGAATCATCAATTGATTTGATGTTGCCTACTTTGTTGATTGAGTATGGATTGGATTGTTATGTTGTAAATGGAGAGTATCCTGAAAGAGTTTTGGCAATAATCCAAAGTAATGGGGTAATTGCAGAAGATTCTTTTGAAGATTCTTTTGAATATACATTTATACATAATGAATAATTAACCGTCTTTTTTATTAATTCATAGATGAGCTTAAGAAAAATTTAAGTTTTAGATTGCTTAAATGAAAATTAGGTTAATCATAGGTTAATCATAGGTTAATCATAGGTTAATCATAGGTTAATCATTAAGTTTATAAATTAATAAATTAAAATATTTATAATATATTTGGTGATATATATGGAAAAAGTATACTGTCAATCTTGTAAACAAGAAATACCATTAATTGAACCTTATGTTCAATTCAACTGTCCAGAATGTGGTAAACCTATCGCAAGATGTGAAAGTTGCCGTACTTTCGGTCACTCTTACAAATGCGAATGCGGATTTGAAGGACCATAAGTTTAATTTGGTAAAAGATCAAATTGTATTTTAGATTAATTTAAATTAATTTGTATTAATTAATTATCCAGAATTATTGGAGGAATGATTATGGGAGAAGTTGTAAACACTTTAAAAGTAATGCCTGAAAGCCCTGAAGTAGATTTAGAAGCATTAAAAGCAGCAATCACTGATGCAATGCCTGCGGATGCAGAATTACACGAAATTACTGAAGAACCTATTGCATTCGGTTTAGTAGCTTTAAATGTTGTATTCATCGTAGAAGACGGTGAAGGTGGAACTGGACCTACTGAAGATGTTGTAACTGCTTTGGCTGATGTTGCTAGTGCAGAAATTACTGATTCTAGAAGATTAATGTAACCCACCTTTTACTGGCCTTCGGCCAGCAAAAGCTGGACCAAAATATTATCACTTCCTTGTGATAATTTTCTTTTTTTATTTTAATTTATCATTTAATTTAATTATTACCTTTTTTTCAATATTCTTGTGATTTTTTTATTATTTAGAATTAAATTAACGAAATTCATTTTTTCTAATTTTAATTGTATTTTTTCTAGATTTTCATTAAAATTTCACCAATTTGTATTTTCTTTACAAATTCTTTGATTTGTTACTTTGTCTAATCTGGATTTTTATTTTATAGTATTGTGTTATTTTAATTATTTTAATTGAATTTTTTATATTATTTTCAAAAAATTTTAAAAATTATTCATTAGTATTACTTTTTATTCTTTATTTAACTAGGTTTAATATAATTTTAGTGAAAATTATTCAATCAAAGTATAAAGATTTAAATAATTAGTTAACTAAACTAATTATTAGATGTGATTATTTCCAGCTCATTCCAGAAATTGATCAAATCTTAATATTATTTAGGAGATATAAAAATGAGAGGATTGGCAAGAATCGAACAAGACGTACTCGGCTGGGTTGACATTGAACTCGATGAATGTGGACCTTACGACGCAATCTGTAAACCATTAGCAATGGCACCATGTACTTCAGACGTACACATCGTATGGGGTCATGCATATATGAGTGATGCACCAAACCGTGTAGTAGGACACGAAGCTACTGCTGAAGTAGTTAAAGTAGGGGACAAAGTCAAAGACTTCAAACCTGGAGACCGTGTAATTGTGCCTGCTATCACTCCTGACTGGTTAACTGTGCCAGCAGAACAAGGATTCTCCCAACACTGTTACGGTATGGGAACAGGTATGAGTTTTGTAACCTTCAAGCATGGTGTATTTGCAGAACAATTCCATGTAAACCAAGCTGACGCAAACTTAGCACACTTGCCTGAACATGTAAGCTTAGAACAAGCTGTAATGATTTCAGACATGATGACTACTGGTTTCTATGCTGCAGAACTTGCAGAAATCAAACCTGGGGACACAGTAGCTTGTTTCGGTATAGGTCCTGTAGGTCTTATGTCATTAGCTGGTGCACAAATTATGGGTGCTTCCCACCTTATTGCTGTAGGAAGTCGTCCAGCAGCTATCAAAGTAGCTAAAGAATACGGTGCACATGATATTGTAGATTACCACAACGGCAACACTGTAGATCAAATCATGGACTTGACTGATGGAAAAGGTGTAGACAAGGTTGTAATCGGTGGAGGAGGAAAAGACACCCTCTCTGAAGCTTTATCTGTACTTAAAGTCGGTGGTATTATCGGTAACGTATTGCACTATGACGGTATTGAAACCATCCCTATCGACGGTCTTTCTTGGGGTCAAGGACTTGCTGACAAGACAATCCGTGGTGGAGTATGTCCTGGTGGACGTGCTAGGATGGAAAAATTAGCTAATCTTATTGAATACGGCCGTTTCGACTCATCCAAATTGATCACCCACAAATTCGATAAATTTGATGACATCGAAGAAGCTATGATCTTAATGAGAGACAAACCACGTGACTTGATTAAGCCTGCTGTTATTTTGGATGAATAACCCAAACTTTTCCAGCCTTCGGCTGCAAAAGTTTGATCAAAACTTTTATCACTAGTTGGGAGTAGTTATCCTGACTAGTATTTCTTACTATTTTTATTTTTTAATTATTAATGATTTTAACCAAAATCTTTTTTTTTTTTAACTGGCGAATCTTTTATCAAATTTGGTTGTTTTATATTTTTTATTCCTTGATCTATTTTTTCAATGTTTTCATAATATTAAAATAAAATTTAAATCTACATTTTCATTTCAAATTGTTTTAATATTGCTTCAATTTTACTAATTAATCATAATCTTTATTCTTATTATAATTTTTCATTTTAAAATAATTTTTTCATTCTAATTTTAATTTTACAATATTATTTTAAGATTTAAAGCACTATAAACCATCTAATTTAAATATAAGTTCCTATAAATAATCTATTGTATTGAAACTGCTTAAATTAGCAAATAAAATTGGTTCATATTGATATCTTTTATTTAATTTGGTGGTGAAATGTTAGATTTGGTCATGGCATGTTTTATTGGCATAGGGATTGGAACCTGTACTGGAATGGTTCCAGGAATACATGTGAATACTGCAGGTGCCATTATGTTTGCATCCTCCGCATTACTCATGAATTACATATCTGCAGAATTCTTTTGCATAGTTTTTGTTTCCATGTCAATAGCTCATGCCCTGATTGAATTTGTTCCTTCAATGCTTCTTGGAGTTCCTGAAGAGGGAACAGCTACATCTGTTCTTCCTGGGCATAGGATGGTATTGGAAGGAAGATCAAAGGAAGCTATTCGAATAGTTTCCGTTGGAGGTTTTGGAGCCATTCTTGTAGTTATTCTAATGCTTCCTGTTTTTGCGGTTGCATTGCCATTTCTGCAGGGAATATCCAAACCGTATACCTGGATAATTCTGACTCTTGTATCTTTATATATGATCCATAGGTTGAGCAATGGCAATATTGCATTTCTATGGTCACTCCTCCTTTTTGTTTTATCAGGCATATTAGGTTGGATAATGCTTCAAACCCCTATATCTTCTGGAATCTCTCTTATGTGCACCTTCAGCGGTTTGTTTGGAATAAGCAAGTAAACAATAGTAGGCTTTGTAAATCAGAACAAAAACAAACCAAACATTCATAGGCTAAACATTGAAAACTAGGTAAACAAAATCAAGCTTATTAGTTTTCACATGCTCTATACAACAAAGGCAAAAATATTTAAAAAAGATAAAAAAAATATGAAGTGATTAAAAATGAAGAGAAACAATTTTTGCCAAACCGACAAGCTACTACACCAAAGGGTAAAAGACTTATCAAAGTCAAGCCAAAAGGAATACAATTATGTCTTCGATGACATATACCACCTGACAGGAAGAACACCTACAGAACTTGTAAAGATTGGACTTCAGGAACAAGATCCATACGCAACCAATGAAAAGGGAGAGAAAACATACGAATACTTACCCTTCAGGACCATAACCAGTATCCATGAGGAATATGAGGAATACCTGCGAAAAAATAGCAACATAAAGGAATCAACCATCAAAGGAAGATTGCTATACTTCAGAAGCTTATTCAATAAGCATAGGATAGAACTTCCAGACATGCCAATATTCCACATCAAAAAGCCACGTACAAGATTAAAGGAACTGCCTTTAGACAGTGAATTGAAACTAGCTATTGAATTGTCAACAGAACCATTGCAGCCATTACTATTTTTGACTCCACGTGTTACAGGCCTTCGTTTAAGTGATATGGAAACATTCACCTATAACACAGTATTGGAAGCAACAAAACTTTATCATGACGGAACACTTGAAGACCTATTGAGCAAGAACCCTTATGAGATCATACCACGTTTTGAATTGGACCCTGTGAAAACTGAAAAGCAAGGTAACCTATGCATAACATTTGCCACTCCAGAATGGACATATTATTTCTTCAGATACACCAAGTGGAGACAAAGGAAATATGAGGAAGCTGTAGATGAGCTTGAAAGATTGAAGCATGATGTGAGGGCAAAGAACAAGCACCGAAAAAAAAGGTTGGAGAAACGTATAGAAAAATTAAGGATCACTAACGAATCACCATTATGGATTAGCAATTTATCCAGGACAACAGGCTTGACAAAAGGGAGCATGGGAAGATTGTTCTATGACATGAATGAGAAATTAATGTATGAATTAGGGCCTGATTATAATTATAAGAATGAGGATAACAATTACGGCCGTTTCAGAGCACATAACCTTCGTAAGCTATTCAGTACAACATGCAGGGTAAATATGGTTAAAATAAATGTTGAAAATCGTAACGATAAGTTCAGGGAATTAGACATAGTCTCATTGTTCACAGGACATACTCCTCCAAACATGAGCAACAGTGAAGTTTATGATGCTGTTGAGGAGGATAGCTTTGACAGTGAATTGAGACAAGTGTATACTGCTCTTGTACCTTTCAACACAATCTATCGTGAGCAGTATGATTTGGAGCAGGAAAGACAAAGGGCTTTAGAACTTCAGAAAGAGAATGAAAGAATCAAAAAGGATATTGATTCTGCAGTGAACAAGAAGATAAGTGAAGTGTTTAATGAGTACGGCATTGAGGAAATACTAAGGAAACACGGATTATAAATAAACAATTAACTACAATAGGTAATCCTCTCACAATTAAAAGATAAATTATATTAACATTAATTGTATATAAATATTAAGCAGAAGTATTAAAAGTTGTTAAATATGAATATGCTAAACTTGATATGTCATAGAAAACCAGACCGAAGTTTTTTCATTAATGGGCATCAATTCCCAGTTTGTGCTAGATGCACTGGATTTTATATATCTTTAATATGTTATTTCATATATGCATATTATTTCTTTGTAGATTATAATTCAGGAGTATTAATATTTGCAATAACATTATTGATTCCTGCATTTATTGATGGATTTACACAGTTATATATGGGCCGTGAAAGCAACAATAAATTAAGATTCTGTACTGGTTTGCTCGGGGGTTTAGGATTAGGAATATTGATAAAAGCTTTGAAATACTTCATTTACCTTAACCTAGGTGGAGGAATTTAAAAATGAGCATTATAGATGATTTCAAGGAATGGAGCACAACAAAGAAAGTAATTTCAATAATTGTTGTTTGTTGTATTGGGCTGTTTATTGTTGGTATGATTGTTGGAAGTTTTTCTCCTGATCAAAACACTTCTTCAGTGGCAAGTGATTCAGATTCAGAGTCAAATAATGCTAGTGTGGATAAAGTTTACCATGATGGTACTTATAAGGTTGGTTCTGATTTGCCAGCAGGAGAATATAAATTTACACAAACTTCTGAGTTTGGAGGGTATGTTGAAAGGTCTTCAGATTCTTCTATGGAACTGGATAGTATAATTAGTAATGAGGCAACTACTGATAAAGGGTCTACTGTTTATGTTTCTGTGAAGAATGGGGAATACTTGAAAATACAAGGTGGAGATTTAGTTAAAGCATAATAAAATTTATTTTATATTTTTTTTAATTTTCTTCTTTTTTTTATTATTTGCATCAGGAATAATTCTACTATTTTTTATTTAATTTTATTTGACTGTTCAATTTTTTAGGCGTGGGAGTTGAACACTAAATTTTAAATCCCATGCATTTCTATTTTTCAAACTTTAAATTGTTCAAACATTTTACTATTTTTCTGAACAGTCCACACTTGAACATTAGCTCTTTATTACTTTTCAAATGCTCTCTTTATCGTAAAATAAATATAATGCAGATGTTAAAAATAATTTTACCAAGATTAGCAGTTGAATATTATTCAATCGGTTAAGGATTGGATCATAAAATAAAGTGTTATATATTAAGAATGATAAAAATTAGTTTAAGAAATAGTTTAATACTGGTTTCGAGCGGTTAAATTATGCTGCGGCAACAGACATAACTTAACCATCAACCAGTGTCGACAGCATAAAAATAGTATGCCCCAAGGAAGGTGAATATTATTAATATCTGCGACAATAATATATATGATTGTTATGTATATTTATACTTTACTTTAATAACTTATTTAAAGTGGTTTAAATATAAAATAGAGTTTAAAGAGTTTCGCATTCGTAATTTTAAAGGTTTAGCGAATGCTTTCGACAATTTTTTAAAACATTCGTATAATATAAAACAAAAACTATTTTTAAAAAAAATTAATCAATCTTCAACAGCTTCAATAAATTCGTTTTTATACTTTTCCAAAAATAGCCTTACTGCTTCTTGCCATGCATTGTTTAATGGATCATTATCATACTTGAGATTGGCAAGAGCTTTGAATTTTCTAAAATCCTTTTTATTTACTGTTGCGGATGTTCTTAAGAAATCATTCTCAGTAATGCTAAAACCTCCCAAATGTTATTTTATGAGTATTTTATATTTTGTTTTTATAAACATATATATCTTTTTATAATTTTTGAGTAAATACACAAATAGATTAAAAACACAAACTTTATATACTAGTAAAACAAAAATAGTATTACAGAAAGTTTTACTTGCAGCGGCAACTGCAGATAAAACTATTCTCAAGGAAGGTGTAACAAAAATGAAATTTTTAGACGAAGGAGTACTCCTCAACTTCGAGGAATACGCCGACTACATAAACGCCTTAGCAGCACTCGCTGCATTAAGGCCTGTAACTAGTTTTCAGAACAACTCCTCTCAAGAGGTGGAAGCATGATCTTCGGACCAAGATTAGAACCAGACCATGACTTCGAGGAATACCTCAACGAAATGTGTCTCTACCAGGATGGTGATGAGGATGTCCTCTGTGTAGACTGCGGACAATGCAAAGAAGTTATTGCAGAGGAACAGAAAACCATCTCAACTATAGAAGACTACATGAACAGCAACTGTCAAAAATGCAGCTTTGGAAAAGGTTCACCACAATGTGAAAATTGCTATGTGGGGGGTTACTAATGAAACCTAAAACCTTACACAAATGCAATGCACATGAAGTAATGGAAGAACAATTAACCATCAGCGTAATGCAATTAGTATTCATTACATTCCTGGTGTTCATATTCTTCCTAATCGCATTTTTAGTAATACCACAAACATGGGGATTCTTATAAATGGAGGTTTTATTCATGGCTTTAAGATTAAAAAACAGAGCAAAGGAACCAAACCTCAAAAAGGTTCTCATATACGGTATGGATGGTTCAGGTAAAAGTACATTTGCAGAGCAATACTGCAATGAACATGGATTGAATCCAATCTGCATAGACATTGACGATACCAATTATACCAATGTCCCTATAGTGGAAATCAATCTGACAACTGACCTAACTACATACAATTCAATCAAGGAAACCATTAAGGAAATAACCAAATCCGAATATGATACTATCATCCTTGATGGAGTCACAAGCTTATTGGAAATGCTAACAAGCAAAGCCAAAGGCATGGCAGCATATTCCGATAGATCCAAAAGATGGAATGACATCTTAAGGAATCTGGTCTCAAGCAAGAAAAACCTAATCTTCATAGGACAGATTGACATGAGACTCGTTTTTAATGATGACAGCCAATCATCCAAAGCAGTCATCAAAGTCAATTCAATGGTTAATGAAAAATACTACACTTACATTGATGACAAAGGCCAATACTTGCATGATGTGAAAAAGTTCCGTACCCTTGAACAGATTGAAGCGGAAGCCAAACCACAAAAGGTTGAAGCTCCAAAACTTCAGGAAATGGTGGAAAAATTAAATCCGCTCGATAATGCTGCAGAAATAGCCTCTTCAATCATTGCAGAACTGCCTAAAAAATCATTAGTAAAAGCATATGAAGAGTTAATCCGTCTTAACAAGAACGGGTTTGTCACTGATGAAGAATGCCCAGCAATCAAGCAAGAAATAGAGAGGTTGTTATCATGAGAAAGCAGTACAAAGGAGTCAAAGAGGACGGAACTCTCCTCGCAGGCTCCTTGCTCCTAGACACCAATAACCGAAAGGAAAGGGAAAGAATACTCAAGGATTACAAGCACCTATCAGGTGCAGAAAAACTAATCCTTGTCTATGATGGGGAAAGAGAATGCTATGAGGAGGTGATTCTATAATCGCCTCTGCACTAATTTTTCAAAGCGAAATATTCTCAGATTGGCTCGTCTACAATGACGAGAAACACACTGAATACTTAGTGACTGTAGATCATGAGGAAGGGACAGTTAAATGTGATTGTCCTGACTTCAAGTTCAGGAAACAATCAGGGCCTTATGGATGTGTAAAGCTTTGGGATACTGAACATCACTGCAAGCACATCAAAGCAGCTTTAGGGGGTGCTGTAGATGGGTAAAACAGAAATAGTCTCTGCAAGGTTACACAAAGAGACCAAAGAAAAACTTTTAGCAACTGGCTATAATCCAGCACAAGCGATAGAATGGTTCGTTTTTATGTTCTCTAATGATAGGGAATCTATCGAAAGGGACATGATGAGAATCAAGTTAGAAAGCCTGAGAAACAATGAAAACAATCTCAAACACGAGATTAAAATTTTGGAAGAAGTACTAATGACAGATTAGGGGGTTCTCATGAGTAAGATTAGAAAAAATGTAACCTTAGATGAAGATCTTGTAAGAATGGCAGAAGCAAAACTTGGAATGCCCTTATCTACTTTTTTAAACATGGCCTTATCTGAAGAATTAAATGCAAGTGATGAGATTGGAGAAGTGAAAAAAGAAATTGCTGATGTTGAATCTCACTTAACATTCTTGCATAGTAAGCTTTGCAGGCTTGAGAAAGATAAAGCTGCAAGTATTGATCATCATAAATCTTTAGAACTAGCATTCTCCACATTAACTAGAATTCAGGATATACATGGTAAAGTTGGAGAGAATCAGATTCGTAATGTTGTAGGAAATTATGATGATGTGACATTCGCAGACCTAAAGAAAAAATGTATTGATTCTGATTTCACTATCGTTAAAGCTTTTGAATCTGCTAAGGAAGGTAGATTAAGTAATGGAAGTTCATTGAGGTAGTGTTTCAAGTGTAAAAAATTTCTGCGAAGACATAGGAATAGGAGTGTGTATTTATACACACTATACACACTAGTGTGTATTCCTTACTATATATCTTCGTTAAAAAAATTTTATTATATTATATTATTATTAAAAAATATTTTTTTATTATTATTATATTATGGAGGATTTAAAATGGATGATGATTTCAAAACAAAAACAACACTTGCCAAATTTGAAGAATTCTTCTCTATAATTTACAAGGATGATGTATTTGAAATTTTAAAAAAATATCCTGATGAAAGATCACTTACAGTCAATTATGAAGACCTGGAGAAGTTTGACCCTGATTTGGTTGAATTACTAATATGGAAACCAGAAGAGGTTATTGCAGCTGCACAAAGAGCCATTAAAAATATCAATCCTTCAATGGAAGAAGTTGAATTGAACATCAGGTTTAAGGATATTGACAATAACATTTCATTGCTTGATACAAGCAGCAGACATATAAATAATTTAATTTCAGTTGAAGGAGTTATCAAATCTGTAGCTAAAACCCATCCAAAGGTAAAGGAAGCGGTTTTTGAGTGCGCAAGTTGTATGAGATTGCATAAAATGGCACAGACTCCAGGAGAACATATTCAAGAACCTTCTATCTGTAATGAATGTGGAGGCCGAGCTTTCAGATTCTTGAGAGATGAATCTTCTTATGTGGATTTCCAAAAATGTGTTTTAACTAATTTTAAAAAGGATTTGAGTGAGAGAGACGTGAGGGTCTATCTTCCTGTAATCCTTGGGGATGATATTGTGAACAAATTATTAGTTAATGATAATGTCAGGTTAACAGGAATCCTAAAGGTAACCAATGACAGTAAAGGGGAATTTGATAAATATTTGTTGGTTAATCATATTGAATACCTTGATGATGATCTTGACATTGAGTCTGTTGAGGATTTGGTTTCAAGAAAGTCTGCAGAATACACTAATTGGAGAAATCAAGTGTTAAGGAGAGATAAGGTTTGCCAATGCTGTGGATTGGATAAGAGGCTGCATGCACACCATATATTTGGTTATGAACAGTATCCTGAACTAGCTTATGATGTTGGCAATGGTATAGTATTATGTCAATTTTGTCATGATAAGTATCATAGCGTATATGGGATTAGGGAGATTAATGCTGCTAAATTTGCAAAGTTTATTAAACGATTTGGGAATAGATAATCAGGGGTTGTTTAAAGATGGAAACTAAATTCGGTAATGCATACAAAAGAAAGGATGGGTACTATCAAGTAAGCTCTGGAATCCACCAGGGCAAATTATTGCATAGGTTAGTGTATGAGGAACATTTTGGACCAATACCAGAAGGATTCCACATTCACCATTTGGACAATGACAAAACCAATAATGACCCAAGCAATATGATATTGCTCTCAAAGAGCAACCATCATAAATTGCATTTCAACATGATCAATAATCCCAATTGGGGTAATGGCCGCATCGACAAGGCAGGAGGAGTAACATTCCTTTCAGCTGAAAAGAATAAGGGAATGACTATGCAAGCAATTGCAGATGAATTAGGCTACAGCAATGTCAGTAGTGTTTTTCATTACATTGACAGAAGAGGTTTAAGGTGGAATGAATTATGAAAACCAATTGCTTTAATGTTATGATACATGTTAAATGTGTTCCTGGTGATGACCATAAGGCCATATCCGAGGAACTGGAGGATGTTCTCATAGGGTTAGATATTCTGCCATATGATTATGAAGTCAGGTTCAAAAGGATAGGTGAGTACATATGAGTTTTTTCGAGGATTGCAAACATAAAACTGATGATTATTGTGACTTGTTTGATGATATTCTAAGTTATGAAAACTGTATCTTCAGGAGTGATGAGGAATGAGTATCACTACCAAGAAAGGCCGAGAATACCTATATGATAGGTTCTTTAGGATAAGGAGCAAAGTCCTTAGCTGTGGAATATATAGGACAGAAGAAGGCAATTCTCTTGTTAGGGTTACTATGATAAATGGTAAGATCTATGATTTTCATGGTAGGAAACATTGGCATTGTAAAATTTTTGCTAGGGAGTTCAGGAAGAAAATATTGAATGTGTATATTTAATGATTTGGATTGTATTAAATGGAGGAATTGAGATGGGTAGTGAAAAATTCAAGGAAAATGTAAATAAAGCAACTGATTTCATTGTCAGCTGCTGGGATGAGAACAATCCTGATGACAACAAGACATTTGACGAAAGGATTCAGTCCGGACTAAAGGATTTGGACCCTGAAGTGAGGGAAATCGTCACTAAAAGCCTTGATTGAAAATGATTTCATAATCAAAGAAAAGTATTCATATAGTCATTATTATTTAAGGAAGGCTTAATGATGAAGGTTTGTCCAAAGTGTAAAAAGCATATTAGGCAAATGTTTGCCCATTGCTCTCCTGAAGAACCTGTATCACGTAGGGGTTATATTTGCTATAATTGTGAGATGGGTTATGTGGAGATTGTTGATAATGCTTCGCATAATGTTATACGTGTTGAAGAAACTGATTTGCATGTTAGTAATGAAAGACAGACTAGTTTATTAGAATGGTAGAAAAAAGGAGGATATGGTACTATGTGTGATGATGGTTGTTACTGTATTAATGATGTTGAAAAATTAGAGGAAAAGATAGATAATATGAATGCTAAGCTTGATGAGCTAATCGATGATGTGAAAGATTTGAAAGAGCTGAGCAGAAGTATAGATAAGGGCACTAATAAAAGGTTGAAAAAGATCATGGAGGATTATGTGGATGATGTTCTTGATTTCCGTTTGTCTGATTTCAGAAGAGATATAAGGCGTTTAAGTGATGATATTGACACTCTGCAAAGTCGAGTGTCTGATGAAAAGAAGCAAATGAGATTATAAATTGAAGAGGTGAAATTTAAATGAATTGTTATGATGTTTTGTTTGCTGTAATCTTAAGGATTCCTTCAGAAAATGGGTGTGACATTTATGAACACATTCACGATCACAGTAAAAGTCTAGGGAATCTGATTCAAGAAGACTATGAAGATGTTGGAGTTTACCCTTTAGGCATGGAAATTGTTCAGGATGATATGAAAGTTCGTATTCTAAATCGTTTAGAAATCAATAATGAAATACCAGAGGAGGATTAGGTTAATGGAAAACGAAAGATACCAAAGTGTAGATATGGATGAGATCTACTACATAACAGACACACAAAAACTCAACAAAACCTATGAGGATTTCCTCAAGGATTATGAAGGAGAGGAATTCCAAGAGGAACACGCAAAGGATGACTGGAGAGAATACTTGCTTGAAAACAGCATGGATGGGACAGAAGTTGTGGAAGCTTTAAACAGACAAGACCGTGTTATTGATGCTCAAGCTGAAATAAATGAAAAGCGAGAAAAGGAATACCAGGAACTTTACAATGAATGCCAAAGGCATAAGATGTTAAGGTTTAAGAATGCGAGGGAAATACAGGCCAGGGTCAATGCTTTTAATCGTATTGTCGATTCCCTTAAAGGCCAAGTTCCAGATTGGATAATTAAGGAATTGGAAACCGCTCAAATACTGGAATGTGATTATGAAGAGGATTGATGATAATATGAGAGATAAGGTATTTGCCATTAATGATGATGGCAGAATCTGTGAAAATGGTTTAGTGATTAGCAATGAACGGATCGTCTTGTTGTTGAATGAAGCTGATTTTGTACGTGAGGATTTGAGGATTGAAAAGAGCAGGAATGATAATATGAAGATTTCTCTTCATCATTTCCGCAGAAGATGCTTAAAGTTTGAGGTTGGTTTGAAGGATGTTGTTGGTGGGCATGAGGATTTGAGGAAGTTTGCTAAGCGTATGGGTGTGATATAGAATGACTGCTAAAATGTCCATTCGTGGAAATGAAGTATATTATGATACGAAAGATAAAAAATGGAAATGGTCTGATGGGTCTGATGACTTGGCTAAGCCTTGTGTGAAATGCAAGGAATATCCAGTTGATGATGTCGATCACTGCCTTCAAGGATTGAAGGATTGTGAAATGATACATTCTGCCTGTTGCGGACATGGCAATGATGTTGAAGGGTACATATTGCTCAAGGATGGGAGACTGTTCAAATATATAGGGAATGTGAAAGTATGAGTGAATCATTTGTTAAGTTTTATCTTGATACTGAAATAGTGCCTTATTCAATAGTTGATGCAGAGACTGGGGACGCATACCCTATTGAGGATGAGGGAATATTTGAAACTGCTGTTAATTTGTTGAATGAGTTATATGTTAAAAATGAAAATCTGATAATGATCTTGAGTAATTTTTATCATGTGGAATTATGTGAACTCTGCGAACATGCTAATTACACTTCTCATTTTTGTTATACGGAAGGTGTTTATGAATATGATATGTGCTGCTTGAAAGGACATAAAAGCAAGGGAGGAATTTATGAATTTGAAGAAGTTGGCGAATGTGCTGACTTCAAAATAAGAGATGATATGAGTGAAAAACCTTTTTTGAAGATTGTTAATGATTTTTATATCCAATACGGAGATGAAAGTCAGTTGTTTGATTTGCATAAGCCCTCTGATATTCGTAGTCTTATTTATGTTTTGAATAGGGATAATGGTTTTAATGAATTGAAATGCGAGCATAATGGTGATATAGATGAGTAAGGGAAGATATCATATTGACACTATTTCTGAATTTGGGTCTATTTATATTAATGATCCTGAAGGAAATCATATGTCTTGGACAGATGTAGAAAGCAAATTAAACGAATTGGATATTGAGAACAATTATCTCAAAATCCATAAAGACAAGTTTGAAAGAAAATATTTGGAAACAATGCTTGAAAATAAAAGCTTAAAGAAAGATATGAAGAATAAGAAGGAATTGATAAGCAATTTGGAAAGCAAAGTGATTAGGCAGAAAGGACAATTAAGGAATCTCAATAAGAGTAAGTTTAAGATAATCTTTGATTTTTGCGACTGGTTAGGCGGACAAGGGTTAGCATATGAAACTTTATACTATGGGAGTGAAGAGGATATTGTGAAATTGATTAATATGTATCTTAAAGAGGAAGGGGATTAGTATGGATGAGAAACGATATATTTTTGAAACAGTTGAAATAACTGATTGTGATACAGATGTAAGTAGGATTGCAAAAGTGATAACTGATACAAAAGAAACTTACAGTTATGAAGATTTGGATGAGATTGTTGATAAGTTGAATGAGCAACAAGACACTATCAATATTTTATTAGATTTACTATATCAATCTGAAGAAACTGTTATTAATGAATATTCAAGTCATATTGGTGAAGATATGGATAAATTGGATAAAATATTCAAGGAAAAAGACATTAAAGAAATAGAGCGATTTGTAAGGGGTTGTGATGATGAGTAAACGATTTAGTGTTGATTATGATGAAAATGTGAACAGAGTAATCTATTTTGATAAGGGAGAACCGATGACTTTCCTTGAAGTAGTAGAATGTTTGAATGAATTGCAAGAAAAGAATGAGCAGTTGCATTATCAGATTATTGATTTGCAAGATAAGTTAGGAATGAGTGAGAAAAAATTTACTTGTGTATTAGGTGATGATTATCATATAATCAATAATAATGTTGATAATATGACTTATTATCTTCAAGATGGGAATGATGTTGTATTGGTTATTAACTTGTTGAATAGACTTGTTGAGGAAAATGAGCAGTTGCGAAAGGAAAATAATAAATTAATTGATAAAATAGATTTTTTAGAAAGAGTAATTGATGGTGAGGTATAATGACTGAAGAGAAAATCATCAGCTTTGTATCATGTCTCGAATGCAAAAACTTCATTGAATACGGATACACATTTGAGGGAGAGGATGTAACCGATTGCGAATTAGGCCGTTACAAAGAACATTCCCTCGGAGAAAGGAACGGCCATATGACCAAATGCGAATACTGGGAGGCTAAAAAATGAAACCGACAATATGCATAGACTTCGACGGAGTACTCAACAACTACCATGGATACGATGGGGACAACCTAGGCACACCAAGGGATGGTGCAAAGGAATTCCTACAGGAACTGAATAAAAAATACACTGTAATAATATTGTCAGCTAGAAGGTATTCACATATCATAAGATGGCTGAACGAGTATGATCTATGGCAATATGTGGCGGATGTCACAAGCTTCAAGCCACCAGCCACATGTTATGTTGACGATAGAGGAATCCAATTCAATGGAGACTATAAGGAAACATTGAAACAGATAAAAAAGTTCAAAACATACTGGGAGGAATGAATCATGAATATTGGAGAGCTAAAGGAAAAGATAAAGGATGTGCCGGACAATGTGGAAGTAATATTGCAAATACAGGACTTGCCGAAATTCCTTGATGATGAGGATATTGAAGTGTACACCACTTTGTTCGGTTACGAAACTGATGTGCTAGTTAAAGATGAAGATGAATATGAGTTTGACCCTACAGAGGGAATCTACATTGTTGGAAAAGTATTAGAGTAAAGGTTATGATAACAATGATAAATGATTTAGGATTCAATGAAGAATATATAAACCCAATAAAGGAAGGAATCAAAACCAGCACAATACGTAGACATTTCAATGCAAAAATAGGATATAAGATTCAAGCTTACAATGTTGACAAAGTCATCTTTGAAAACCTAAGATGCAAACCCTTCGGTTATCTCAAAATCACATGCATAGAATACATACGGTTTGATGAGATAAATAAGGAAATCGCAAGGACAGAAGGTTACTTGCATGAAGACCTATTGAAGGAGGTATTATATGAAATCTATGATGAAATCAAACCTTCAACATTACTGTACTATATACAATTTGAATTCATATCTTTAGAGGATGAGGATAATGAACCAATTGAATGAAAAGTTAAGAATAATAAGGATACAGATTCAAGCTGAAGAAATGCAGCCAAAACCAGACATTGAAAAACTCAAATCATTAAGGAAGGTGGAAAGATCATGCTTGAAGCAACTTATGAAATAATAATCTTCCTATATGGATTAGTAGGTGGGCTTGTGTTCATGTACATACACATGGCAGATAAGCAGATGGAAAGAGAAACAGAGAATCAGATGCAGAAATTAGAATTGATATTCAAGATTTGGGAATTGGAACATGACAAGGAAAATGATGAGCAAATGTAAATGGTGTGGAAAAGAATACGAGAAAAAATACAACAATCAAGCATGCTGCAGTAAAGAATGCCAGGACAAGCTGACTGCAGAAAACAGTGCAAAAAGTAGCATGCGACATTACTACAAACACAAAATAGGGAACACTAGCAAAAAAGCAGTCACAAGCCTTGGCAGCAAAGGCACATCAAGTTCAACGAAACCCAAGGAAACACCTGAAGATGAACATGAATGGGCGGTAAATGAAGCAAAAAGAATAGGGTTCAATATAAAAAAGTTTAATGGTCCTTTAGCAGCAAAATAATATAAAAAAATGTTTCTATATTGTCAGAACAATATAGTGAGAGGAAGTACATCTTACCAGTTTTTTCTCTCATTTTTTACGTCCGTGAAAACACATACTTCGGTGATTAATTTACCATTTTTTGCAAATTAAAAAAGTACCATTTAATAAAAAATTCGATTTCCATGGTTGGCATAAGAACATGACTTCCACAAGCATGAAGAAACGCAGAATAAGTTGCCCTTGCTGTGGCAGTACAAACCTATGCCTCCTGGAACACGAAACATATTGCAGAGAATGCGGACTGGTACTCCAAGGAGTGCCTTCAGTAAATCACTACATTTATGGTTACATCATCGGAGGCAAAAGGCAAATGTACACGGATAAAGGAGGATAGAATAAACCATCATGCAAAAAAAAAATAAAGGGGTTGAAAAATAATTCACTATTTCTAGTATTTTTATTTATGGGTGTGGATTAATTCTATAAGGACAAATGGGCATATTTTCTTTAAATCATTCTTTAGATCTATTCTAAAAAAGTATTTCTTTTGTTTTCAAATAATATGAAACTCTTTAAATTATCTTACATATAACAATTTTACTATCGCTTATGATAAATCATCGTAAATCTCATAGATTAATTCCTATATTTCATAAAATCACTAAATCCCCTCATCTTTTTTTTTTGTGTGGTGGTTTATTGTATCTTCCTTTCTATTAAAATTTATAAAAATAGCTTCTACAGTTTGCCTTTTAAATAAATAGCTACAGCAAAAAACAATTTGGGGGAATCCAAAGAATTGGGTTCTCCCTTTTTTAATAAAAAAATTTTTTAATGGGTGATGATGCGTGTCATGTAATTGTATCTACGAGGAACGTTTGGCCACTATAGAAAAGGACATAGTGGAACTTAATGTCAAAATGGATACAAAGAAAGATACTCTCCATACCATCAACAAAGAATTATTATATGATAGGGACAATCAGCAGGAATTATTGGAAAAGGTCACAAAGGGTACTGTGTTACTTGAAGAAAGTCAAAAGCAGAGGCAAGACAATAACGATAAGATTAAGGCTTTAGAAGATAAGATTGACAAGTTACAGGATGAAGTGACTCAACAGTCAAGCAGCCTTTCCAGTTTCCGCAATACTATGCTAGCCATGATCCCTATTATCAGTATTATAGTGGGAGTGGTGCTGCACTTCCTAGCGTAAAGAATTATTTTTAGTTTTTAGTAGTTTTTAGAGATGATTTTATGGCTAACAAATACAATGCTAAACTTACTCAAGAGGTCCAGGATACAATATGCAAAGCTTTAGAAAAAGGACATAGTGTAGCTGCAGCATGCGGAAAGGCAGACATAACTGAACAAACTTACTATAACTGGTATAACAGAGGATTGAAAGCAAAGTCTGGAAAATATCCTAAATTTGTATTTGCAGTTGAAAAAGCAAAGAGTAAAGCATTAGAATCTGTTGAAACAGTCATACTGGATGCAATCCCTGATAATACTGGGGATGCGAAATGGTGGCTCACTAAACATCGTCCTGACATTTACGGTGACAGAACATTCAATGAAACCAAATTGGAAGCAGATGTGAAAACTGATGTTACTGTCAACCTATTGGAGAGAGTGAAAGAAAAAAGGAAAGAGTTAAATGACCTTAGAAGCGATTGAGGATTTAACCCCTTACGATATATATTCCACCTTGACAGTAAGGAACAGCACACCTGCACAGCACGTGGCGGAACTATCTGAAGAACTGATGAACATAATACTTGATGATGAACAGAAAGACCGCTTATGTGTAACACAACCACCAAGAACCGCAAAGACAAGCCTTATCACATTATCATTTCCATTCTGGCTAATATTGATGAATCCAGAATACAACATCCTAATCGTCAATTATAATCAGAAATTAGCTAACCGATTCGGTACACGCCTAAGACAATTATTCATAGACAATGAAGACTTATTAGCTTCACGTGACATTTACTTATCCAAAGCAGAACATGCCAAGGCATCATTCAGTTTCGAGAATGGTGAAGGCCGTATGTTAGGAAGCATAGACCTAGTAGGGACTGGAGGAACAATCACCGGTACTGATGTAGACATATGCATATGTGACGATTTAATCAAAGGTTTCAAAGACACTTCACAAAAATTATTGGATGATCTCT
Source organism: Methanobrevibacter sp. (assembly GCA_016838945.1). Classification (GTDB taxonomy): domain Archaea; phylum Methanobacteriota; class Methanobacteria; order Methanobacteriales; family Methanobacteriaceae; genus Methanobrevibacter. The sequence goes on along the minus strand of JADLKP010000002.1, from coordinate 30,624 downwards.
ACGAATGGTTTAAGGAAATCCTCATACCTCGTTTGGAACCGCACAGCAAATTATTTGTCCTTGGGACCAGATGGCATACACAAGACATCATCGGCAGATTAGAGAAAAACCATCCTGAAAAATACAAGTTCATACACTTGAAAGCATTGAATGAAGATGGCACTTGCATATGGCCTAACAAGTATACACCAGAATATTTTGAAGACCGCAGAGATGAAGTCGGAGACCGGATATTCGAGGCCGAATATCAAGGCCAACCATTAGACGAGACAGGTGACTTCTTTAACCTGGATTGGGTAATATTTGAAGAGGACTTCAACTTCAACAACCCATTAATCACAGGGAAAGTCCGCTCATGGGATTTAGCCTATAGTGGGGAAGAGCCTGGCAAGGATAACGATTACACAGCATCATGCAAGATGTACCGCTTAAGCGATGACACTTACTATGTGACCGAAGTGACAATGAAAAGATATGGGGATGGTTTGTTGAATGTATTGAAAAGAACTGCAAAAATAGACACTCCCAATGTCAAGGTGCTACTAGAAACCGGAACCAAAGGCGGTGCAGCTAAAGAGTTGTACAACCAATACAAAAAACATTTCACAGGTTACATAACAAAACAATCAGAACCAGTAGGAAGTAAGGTTGACCGTGCACAAGGATTCAAGCAAGCATTAATGCAAGGCAAAATCCGTTTCGTATTAACCGATAACCAGCGCGAATTATTACTAACCCAATTGAAAGGATTCCCCCTCGCAAAGCATGATGACCTCATCGACGCTTTATCTTATGCATATTCGGAGTTATCCACAAACACAATCAGCGGAGCTAAAACAGCAGGAAAAAGAAGACGTAAAAGGATTCGATAATCATGAGCTTAATAACACGTATAAACAACCAATTATTCAACCGGGAAAGCATAAGGTCCACGGTCGGAACATCATCCAAAAAACTAAAAGGATACTTAAGCCTATTCGATAGAGACAATGAAGAACACATTGATTACCAAACCGGTTTAAGCATTCTCAGAGACACACAAGTAGCCACCGGCCTGGACATACTGAAATACTTACTGTCAAGCAAAAAATGGATCCTAACCAATGCTGAAGAAGACAGGGAAGTTTACGATTTCATCTATGACATGCTAACTAACATGGACACAGAACTCAACACCGTGGTTAAACAAATGACCTCTGCAGTACCATGGGGTTTTAACGTTCATGAATTACTGTTTGATGTGAACCCTGAAGGCAGAATAATCATCAAGGATATTGTGCCGATACATATCAAAACATTGCAAAACAGTCCATTCAATTATGATGAAGATACTGGAGAATTAGTTAGCGTACACCAGGAAGCCGGCAAGTACTCCTTAGACATTCCTGAATACAAATGCCTCGTTTACAGTTTCGGTTCACCATATGATGAAATGGAAGGAAGAGGATTATTATATGATTTCCTACCAGTCGTAGAGGATAAGGAAAACCTTATGGACTGGCTAATGACTTTCGCAGAACGAAACGGTTCACCTACCATGTACGGTAAAGCAGACAATGAAATCAGCCGTGATGAAATGTTAACAGCATTTGAAAACATAGCTGACGGTACAATGGGAATGACTGTAGGGCCTAATGAAGATGTGGGAATCTTAGAGTCAAGCCATAATGGAGAAATATTCTTCAATGCTTTAGCTTACAAGGACAATCAAATATTCCGTCGTATGTTTATCGGAAACTTACTGATGGGGGATAATAGTCAAACCGGTACTTATGCACAAGCACAAACCCAATTAGAATTCGGCCAATTCGTGTTTGATGGAATACTTGAAGAAATAGCGAATTGCATTCAAACAAAAATAAATCTCATTACTCAATTAAATTTCAGTTCTGAACGTAAAGCTCCAATCATAAGCTTTGACAAGTTCAGTAGTGGTGATATGCAGAAGCTCTTCAGCATACTAACTCCATTGATGCAGAATGGTGTGGTGGATAGTGAGAACACTGCAGTGCAAGAAAGCCTAGCATTGCTCTTCAAGTCAGAGGCTGGAGTGGAATATGTGAATGAAGAACCAGAAATGCCTGATGAAAATTTCGGTTACCAGGAACCAGCAGATGGGGCAGACTTAACCAATAACATTCTTAGTGATCTAGATGGTATCTGAAGATAAGCTAATCAAGCAAGGGATAAAATACACTGACCGATTGTTTGAGGAATTAATCCGAAGACTACAGAAGGGAGTATTGGATAATGATACATTGGAATCATTCCTGGAAGCAACAAAGGAATACACTACCAATAACCCTCTCCAATCTACTGGTTACACAGATACAATGATAGCCTTGATACTGGCCGAAACCAACAATCACAAATTCTCAAGACCATCACAAAGGGAACTCACAAGGGTAACCATTGAAAACTATGTGGGAAACCTTATCGCTAATGTCGGTGAAGACATCAAGCAAACTGTCCGAGACATAGTCACAGAGGAATACAATAACCCTGAAGGGAGCAATCCACAGCGGATGGCCAAACGTATAAGTGATGAAGTGGAAGGTATCAAGAACAAACGTGCTAGAACAATAGCACGTACCGAGATAGCACGTACCGCTACAGTATCAGATTATATCATAGCAAAAGAAAGAGGAGCTACACATTACACAGTAAACTGCAGAAGCACCAGGTGTACTGAATGCAAGAAGAAGTATTGTAATAATAGCCGAACTGGTGGAGATGTGGAATACGAGATAGAGGATACTGACAACCTACCACCGTTACATCCACAATGCAGATGCAGCGCAAACTTCTACAAGAAATAACATTCATGCTTTTTTTGCCGATGATATGAGGCTAAAAAAAATAAGATAATATGATAACATTATGGGAGGAAATTTTTTCATGTCAAATAAAAATAACTTACAAGACCCAAACCCCCAACCACAACCAGGGAATGGTGAAGGGAACCCAAACCCAAAACCAAGGGATGATCCTTTAGACAAATTCAAAGAAATCAAGGAAAGATACGAAAAGGAATTGTCAGACAAGGATAAGAAAATCCAAGAACTGCAGGATAAACTATCCGAGAAAGACAATGAAGTCAATGATGCAATAAATGACTTGAACGATGAAGTCAATGGCAAGCTTGAACAGGCCCAAAAGATACAGGACCTGCAAGCGACAGTCAACGAATTGGTTGAGGAAAGGGCAGAAGCAACTGTGGATGCATATATCCAAAAAGGAATCATATTGCCTTCACAGAAAGAAGCTGCAAAGAAATTATGCTTAACCGATAATGACACATTCTTAGATTTATACCGTGATGCTAAACCAATCGTGGAAACACATAAACAAAGAAAAAGTGTTCCTACAGGTACAGCGGAACGTATAGCAAATTATTTCAAAAACTGAAAAAAACATAATTGGAGGAATAAGATACTATGTTAAATATCCATAAAGGGATTACTATCCCTGCAAAAGCAGTTGAAGGTGCAATAAGCATCTCACAAACTGTAAGTGTAACTGGTGACGGCAAAAAACCTTCAGTCGCTGCACCAGTAAAACAAGGTGATGCAGTAGCAATCATCGGAGACGATGGAAAATACCCTTACATCGCTAAGGCAACTGGCAATAATGGAGTAGTCATAGGCTTCTGCCATGACCACCCAGAGTATGATGTAGATCCAACTACAACCTACACTGAAAACCAAGCCAAAGCTGCGGACATGCTCCGTAAATGTGGAGTGGACACTCCATTCACTGATGTAAGAACCGTGCCTGCAAAGGCATCTGAAGCAATCACTGCAGGATTATATGTGGAATGGTCTGCAGATGGTTGGAAGAAAACAGCATCATCCGGCACTACCAAGTCTGATGCAATTTGCCTTATCGGTCAAACTTCCGATGATGAAATCGTAATCGGATTAAAATAGAATCATTATAATGGAGGATTAATACTTATGGCATTTAACGGATTACCAGCAGTATTCGATGACAAAGTACAGAATACTGAATTATACGTACAAAAAAGGATTTACCAATCACTTAAATTCTTAACCTTATTACCTGTAGAACAAAACGAGACTGGATTGTTCACCAACTACCTTAACGGTGAAGTGGATGTATCCGAACCTATGTACACCAACAATGGTATTGACTTCAACGAAATCAAATTCGGCAACGGCGATACTGTAGGTGGTCAAACCTTACCAATCGGTTTCATGTACAGAGCAAACACTCGTGATCAACAAAGAGGAAAATATGACAGTAACTTACAATCTTTCTACAATGCAAGTGTTGTAAAGATTAGTGACTTCTTTGAAGATAAGTATGCAAAAGCAATCATCAACGGAGGAAGAGTCTCCACAGCTACCTTGAAAGCATGGACTAGTGCAGCTAACATCATTGAGAACGAAATCACCTTGGATGATGAGATGAGATACGATGCAAATGACAATGCAACAGGTTATGCTCCTGACACTGTACTTGTTTCAAGAGCTGATAAGATTGCAATCGAAAAAGCATTAAGGAAAGAGGATTACACTCCTAACTTCAATTACATAGCATCTCATAAGATTACAGATGGTGACATGGCATTCTTTGATGGGGCTAACCCTGGTGCAACCATTGAGAAATATGCTGACCCTAATTACAGCATAATCCAATCTTTAGCTAATGATGGAATCACCGCTACTGAGGATGGAACCCCTATCCCTGCAGCTTTCATCAACATCAAATCTGAAGATACTGGAAGACCTCAAACTGTTGACAATTACGTTTGGGCAGAATCCAACTTAAACATTAAAGACAGTAATGGTTTCTTGATTGTAAAAGGAAACTAAAAAATTCCTTTTACATTTAATCTTTTTTTATAAAGGAGGAATTACATAATGGCAGAAGGATACAATGCTCTTGAAGGCAGTCAAACCGACATCAATCGTAGAATACTCAGAAGACTCGATGCACTTGAAGCTTCTGAACCTTATGATGACACTGCAATCAAAGCAAGAATAAAAGCAGTTGAAGATGAAATCGGTGATGAGGACACTGCAGATACAATCTTGAAACGTATCAAAGATTTAGAAGACGCTGCATAAAATTGAAGGATGGTGAATTTTTATATGCCAACATATTGTACCAATGAGGAAGTCAACAGTCTCTTCGGAGACATATCTGATGAGGTGCCTGATGAAATGTTCACAATAGCGATAGGGAACAGTACCGCTTGGATAGAAGCGAACCTTAAGAGACATTATGTTCCTATCCCAACTACTGTGCCTAGTGCATTGAAGACCGTGGCAATCTACCATAGCGCATCAGATATTATATTGAGCCTATACCATGGCGATGAATTGCCGGTGCAATATGATGTCTGGTTCAAGAAAGCTCAAGACCTATTGGATGACTACATAGACTCATACTTGAACAGCGAAGCTGAAGAAGCGGAACTTGTCAAACATCAGTACGTCAAACATTCACATGGCAGAACCTACAACCAAAAAAGAGGTAGGGGAAGATGGCGGAGATAATGGATTACCTTAACCTTTATGTTGAAGAAGCATTGAAAGAGAAAACAAATGAAGTCGCATTATCCCTTGAAAACAACATCAAAGCTCAACTTTACGAAGGACATGGTTATGACACTGGTAACTTGAGAAGGAACATTCGTGTAGACTCAAGAGTCAGCAAGAATTTCAGTATAATCACTGGTTACTATGATGAAGGAAATGCTGATTATGGGGAATATGTATTGCGAGGTATCCGTGGTAAAAAGGAAGTCGCCCCTATAGATTTCCTTGGTGATGGATTACAAAGAACATTGGAGGCATATAGATGACTGAGGAATTTGTTGAAGTGGACTTGGACAAGGAGTACCTTTTCCAAATAAGCGAGGAAACTAGCAATCCTGATTACAGGTTCGCTACAAGTGTTAGCGAATGGATACATGATAATCTTGAAGCATTAACCGATGACAACGATGTGCCTATCTTCAACAAGATAAGTTACGGTTATGATAGTGAAAAACTCAAGACCTTTGGAAAGAAACCTACAGCCGACATCTACATAGATCATGTTGAGTACGGCGGAACCCTTGACAACCCCGCACCTGAAAGTGTGCATACCATCATCATCTTCTATATGAAAGGAGCCAATGATGTGGCATACCTCAAGACTACAGAACTGCATGACCTATTGATGCAGAAGTTCCTAACTGATGAGGATTGGAAGATACTATCTGGTGTGGTAAGAGATACGGTCATCACAGACAGTCAACTGATGAGCCAACCAGGAAACAAACGATGGGGTTGTATGGGAGCATTCCAACTGACACATTACTTATACATCTAAAATCATTTATGGGGGTAAAAGATGGCGAAGAAGGAAGGGTTCAACTTCAAGGAATACATGACCAACCTTGACATCAACAAGTACGTTAAGGAAGGTTTCATCCGTAGCCTTGAAAAAGAACCAAAGACATTAAAGGAAACAGAAAAATTATTAAAAGAATATTTAGGAGAATAACTATGGCAATTATACCAAAAATTACAGTTACACAAGTGGACAATGTCCCAAAAGGTTCACCAGGAATTGCAGGTAAAGTTGCAATTGTAGCAGAGTTCAGTAAATCATTATCTGCTCCTATAAGTGTAAACACTTATGCTAATGCAGTAGCTGAAGCAACCACTGGCACAATCACCAGCAGTTCACCAGTTGGGGATCAATGCCTTGAACCTTTATTCCGTGGTGGTGCTACTGATGTGATTATTGTAGACATTAGCCCATCTACCGCAGGTAGCCCTACTGGTGCAGAGATTGTTACTGCTGCTACCAGCCTTGAAGAGAATTACGATATCTTATTGATACCTTACGTTTTAACTGACACTAACCTTGCAAGCATTAAATCCTATATTGATGATAGGTTTGAATCATCCCATCCTGTAGGATTAATCGCTCCAGTCACCAGGTCTGCTGCAGCTGATTATGTTACCACTGCTGCTATCTTTGCAGATGGAGGTTGTTTCGGTTTAATCTGTCAACAATTCACTGTCAACAATACTGAATTGTCTGTAGCACAATCTGCAGCATACTACTGCGGACTTGTATGTGAACGTAGAGTTGATGCAAGCTTCACTATGAAAGTCCTTGGTGGTGTTGAAGCAGTCAATGCTGAAATGACCTTTGCACAATCCTCTGACATGGGTTACAAACTTGTTGAAGCAGGTATTCCTGTTGCTAAATGTTTGAACCGTGCAGAAAAGACTTTCGTTATCGTTAACAGCAGGTTACCTCATGTTGTCACTGCTACCGATGGAGCTACTGTACACTTGGACTTGTACATGGAAAGAACTATCAATTACATAATCAACTTGTTCAACCTTGAAGATTTCCTTGGTGAGAAGAACAATGCTATAACTTTGGATGCTATCGAGCAAAGACTCGCAAGAGTTAAACATGAATGCATTGACACTCTCGGCCTTGTAGAGGACATCAAGTACAGTGTTGAAAAGGTGAACAGAGATTGTGTAAGAGCTAACATTGAGGAAATCGTATTCGATGGTGTAGTAACTGAAATCGATGCGAACGTAACCTACGATGTAATCTAAAAGTGAGGTGAAATAGGATGGCAGATAAGACAATTATTATTAATGGAGTCACTTTCGGCCGTGGTACTGGTGTAAAGATAGATGAGAATGCAGAAGTAAGTACTGAGAAAACTTTTGATGGTCCTGTGAACTTCGGTATCGATAAAACTGAGTACACCGTAAGTGTCGATAAACTTATCGCACCTGATGTTGAAACTTACCTTGCAATGCGTAACGTATTGAAAGACATGAGAACCAACAAAGGTGAAGTAACTATCAAAGAGATCGTTCGTGAGAAAGGAGGAACCTCCTATACTGTTAAAGAGATTTTCCTTGGGTGCTTAGTAAGCAGTTACAGTAAAGAAATCAATGTGGACTCCTTGACCACTGAATCTATTGAGTTTACTGCAGAAGATCTAGATGAAGAAGTCACTAGGAACTAAAACCCTTTGGTTTGGTTCCTTTATTTTTTTTTAAATTTTTTTTATAGGGTGATAATGGATGGCAGAGAAGAGCCTAGAGGATTTGTTAGTGGAGACTGAACAGAGAATCCTCAACAACGAATTTTATAAGAGATACATAATCAGTTATGAGGATACTGATTATAGTTTCTATGTGAAACCGATAAGTCAAAGAACCTTCATGAAACTTTACGCACAGTATGGGCAGAAGGACATTATGAAGATGAACGATGAACTCATATACCAATGTCTTGTCAAAGAGGATGGAACATCCTATCCTAAGGATAAGATTGACATACTATTGGATAATATCCCTGCAGGTGTCACCACTGATATAATAAAATGCATATACGAGGTTAGTGGCATACAAACAGATAATGCTTCTTCGGAGCAGATAGAACGATTTCTTAAAGGAACAGTTGAATTATAAGACTGGCAAACTTTGCCATATTACAAGAATGTTTGACCGTGGAATCATCACATTAAGTTTAGAGGATTATAATAATTTAACACATTTCCAGCAAATGGCAATTGTAGTAATCACTGATGAGATCATAAAGTTCAGGTCTAACAAGAAAACATTCTTAACATATTAGAAAAAGGATTAAAGGAGATTATGGCGAATGGCTGAAAAACAAGTTAAACTTAAAGTGGCTGCTGATGTTGATGATGACCAGGCCAAGGCATTGGAAGAGTTATTGGACAGTCTCGCCGATAAGGTGGTTGGGGTTGAAGTTGCTGTTGATGATGATGAATTAGACTCCGCCGGTGAAAAGGAGGAAGGCCTTAATGGCAGTGCGGAATTCGTTATTGATGTTGATGAATCTGCGGTGCAACAGGCAATGCAAAACCTTAGTGATGGGGTAGGCAAAGCCAAGCAAGGTGTGCTTGACTTGAAGAATGCTATCCAAGAAGTGGAACAAGCAGGAATGCAATCAGAACAGAACAAAGCATTCCTTGAGATGAACCTTGGAGCAGACAAAGCCAAACAAACCTACCAAGACATATCTGATATTGTGGCCAGTATGCCTGGTGATGACAACACAATGAGGTCAGTACTCTCTACCGCTCAAGCACTTGGGAATGACTTGAAGCCAAATGAGATGAGAGCCGCTACAGAGACAATGGCGGACTATATGGCAGGTTCCGCTACCATGGGAAAGATGGCAACCGAATCCCAACAGGACATCATGAAATATCTCTTGGATGGGAATACTGCCGAACTGGAAAGGGGTTCTATCGTATCCAGTCAAGTGGACAAATTGAAAGAAGCGAACACCTTTATGGAAAGGCAGAAGGCTATGCAAGAAGTCCTCAATGACTTAGGTTATGGTGGTATTGCTAACCAGGACACTATGCTTAACAAGCAAGCTGAATGGGAAGGTATGCTCTATAATTCCCAAGACGCACTAAGTTCAATGTGGTTGGGTGCAGAGAAAGGAGCAATGGATTACATCCTCCAATTAAACGATGCTACTGGTGGCCTTGTAGGTATGGGTATTGTAGCAGGTTCAGTTGCAGGAGGTCCTATCATAGACACTATCTCTGGGCTTGGCCAAATGGCAACTGGTATGAAAGCAATCAAAGATGTAGGTATAGTATCCTACCTTAGGGAATTGGATATAGTGTCTAAATTATCAGCTGCATCTGAAGCAGTACTAAGTGCAGCTACTGCTGCATATGGAACTATAGTTGGAGTATTAACTGGAGAGATAACTTTAGCTGAAGCCGCAACAATGGCGTGGAATGCTGTACTCGCCATGAACCCTATCATACTTGTTGTGATTGCATTAATAGCTTTGGCTGCTGCGCTCATATGGGCTTACCAGAATGTTGACTGGTTCCGTGCTATGGTAAACAACGCCTGGGCAAGCATAGTAACGTTCGGCCAGCAACTGTACTCGTTCATTAGTGGGGCATTGTCAGGATTAGTGAATGCAATAGCGGCAGTTGGTGCTTGGCTTGTCGGTAGAATATCCGCTTCATTCTCAGCGATATGGAGCATCATATCCGCAGCTATGAACAATTGGAACCAGGCCACAGCAAAGGCAAGAGCAATAGCCAATATGATAGGAGCAGCATTCCAAGGAGTCAGAGGAACTATACAAGGTGCTTTCAATGGTGTAACTCATGCTATAACCGCTCCGTTCCAAAGTGCCTATAACACTTTGAAACCTATCATTGACAACATCAAGGCAGCTTGGGATATGCTGATGGGAATAGGTGGAAGTGCTGGAATAACCACTGGAAGTGCAGGCATCAGCATGGGAAGCGTCAACGGTATAGGAAGCGCAAACACTAACTTGATAAGCAACATCAGCAATGCAACTGGCGGAAGACCTAACATCATAATGAACGGCATCATTGAAGAGTCCGCTGGTGACTTCATTGTAAGGAAACTTAGTGATGAGATCTATAAACAAAATGTGCTACGAGGAGTTGAATAATAGTGGAAGTGAAATTTGCAGGGGTCAAGATACAGTATATTCTTGACTCAATCAATAAGGTTAAGGATAGGAATTATTCTGTTAATACTTTCATCGGCTCTACTGGTGGGAATAGTGTTGAGTACCTTTCCACCAATGGTACAGTATTGTCTTTCAGTAGTGTTGTAAGCAAGGATGAATTAGATATACTCTCTGCTTATCGTAACCTTGCGAAGACTTACACCAATAAGGCTGGTGTATTGGTAGGGCCTTCAGACCTTCAAGTCAATGGCAATTACTACTTGAATGATTATAAGGAAGAGAAAAAGCTTAATGGTTCTTACCTTATCAATTGGGAGTTTACCGAGTATGTGAAGCCGAATATTGTTAATGTCACTTTCAAGCGTATAGGTCAATCTGCAACGAAGAAAACCACAACCACAAAGGCTAAAAAGACCACTGCTAAAAAGACAAGCAGTTACATCACAATACTCTTGACTGATTGCGGTACAATGAAGTATGGTATGACAAATAAGAAATGCGTCAAATACCTGCAGAAGTTCCTGCAGAAGAAAGGATACTACAAAGGCTATAAGATTGATGGGGATTACTTGAAGTACACCAAGCAGGAAGTCAATAAGCTTCAGAAGGTCTACAAGATAAAAGTCTCCAAAGCCAATCAAGGCCAATGGGATAAGGTTACTCGTGATTATTGGCGCAAGAAGTACAATATAACCTCAAAGAAGAAGTGATGAATGATGAGCGTTGGAACATTATACGTAAGCAACACCGCCAAACTGTCACAGACCAACTTCCATGCTGTACCGTTCAACAATTCCAAGATAGAGTACAAATCCGATTCTGCAGATGCATTCAGCTTCAGAACCAACGAACGCTTGCCTCAAGGAACAAGGGTAAGGTACAATGACCCCCGTGGAAAAAGGTATGGTTTCGGAGGGCAAATCTACAAGGTCCATGAAACTACAAATGGCTTGTACGAGTATGATTGCGTAAGCTACCTCCGATTGTATATGGGCAAGATTGGCAGTGTCAGCTACAGCAACATAACCAGTTACAACTTACTGAAGAAGTTGTTGAAGAATGACCCGAATAACTTCAGCCTTGCAGGACTCACTAAAACCACAAACAAACACACTTATCTTAAATGGGAGAAGAAATCTATATGGGAAATTGCCAGGCAATTGCAGTATCTTGAATGGAAAGCCGGAAACCCAGTTGAATGTTATGTCGATATAGATGGGATACTTCATTTCGGAAAGAGCATCAACACTGAACAAGGCTACAAGTTCAGCACACAAGGCGACGGAACCAACATGATCATAGATTACGAGGAAACATTAACAACCGATGATGTTGTTACTGTAGGAAGAGTGGTCTATAATGGTGCAACAAAGGCAACAGCTAAGGCTTCAAAGGAGATGATAGCCACTTGGGGTTACATTGAAGGAGACGCTTTTGATTGTACTGAGAATGTCACCAAAGGCGGAAGCAATAATTCCTCATCTTCTGATACTAATAGTGATGGTCAAGCTTTCATCAACAAGTACAACATCAATACTAAGATTGTCAAGCAAGCCAATTCAATCATAGGTTCTGCCAAGACAGATAATGCTAAGGCTAAGGCTATATGGAAATGGATGCGAAATAACATCAAGTATAGCAATTATGCTTGTACGAAGAAGGGAGCATTAGGCACCTTGAATAAGAGGAATGGCAATTGTGCAGACCAAACCCACCTTTATATGAGCCTTGCAGGAAGTGTAGGATTACAAGTAAGATGCAACCATATAAAAGGACACTTCTATCCAGAAACCAAACTGAATAGTAAATGGTTTGCAACCGATACAACAACTAGCAAAGGATGGGGTAATCATGCAATGAATGGTGGACACCTAGCATACTATAGTAACCCTAATACTTTCAATTGTTAAATGGTGATAATATGGTTTTGAAAGGAGTTAAACAAGTAAGCAAAGACAACAACACCATCACCGTAAAGACATATCCATCCAAGAAAGGTTATGAGTACAAACTCACAAAGCACACATGGAAGAATTACTGCCCCCTTTGCAAGTCAAAGGGTACATTGACATTCAATCCCAAGAAAACCCCTGAAGGTGAAATAACCTGTAAAAAATGTGACGCAGACTACTGCGGATCATCAGGACTCGACAAGGCCACAAAGGTAAGGGGTAAATTGAAACCAGCTACAGTTACAGGTTCTAAGACTACTGCAGCTACAGAAACCCAAAGTCAGAAATGTAACTTGTCAAAGGCAGAGTCAAAGACAAAGGCAAAAAGCCTAATCAATACAGGAACCACTTATGCAGGTAAACTCGAGATACCTGCATACTTACAGGTTAAGGTAGATGACCTTTTAAGCTTGAATTTCAAGGGTTATGATGATGGCAAAAGGTTCAAGGACATCAACAACAAGACTCTAACCGTTGAGTCAATGAACCTTGACATTGACAGCCAAACATTAAGCCTTGACCTTGTCAAAGGCTCTCAAGTATTGGGAGACCCTTACGATGGGGATTACATAATCACCAACAAGAAAGGGGCAATCGTTGCAACAAACCGCAACAAGAAGAACCCATTAAAAGGGAAGCCAACAAGCATAAATCCAAACATTGGAGGATTCAACGAGCAATCCGCAACAATCAAAAAGATTATGCTCAAGGGCAAGGAATTAGGTACTGTTGCTAAGATATACAAATACCTTAAGGTCAAAAGTGCAGGAGGAACCGGTGGCTTCAAGTACAAGTATTATATTGGCCATAAGGTCAGCTCCGAAAAGGAAACAAGCCTTGGGAAAAAGAGTGTGGAGAAATGCTGGAAAAACAAAGTATACAATTGTGTAGATGCTTCATGGCTGTTCTTCATAATGTGCAAAGGTGCAAACAAGAAAGTGGACATAATCAAGGCGGAATACACAGGCCTTGATGGGGTCAAAAGATACCATATGTACAACAAGTATAAGGGCAAGACTTACGATGTGAGTCAGAACATGAAGCAAGAGGTTGATGGATCTAAAATTGTGGCGGTGACAAAATGACTGATACTGAAATATACGGAACCGATTACAGCAGTGATGGTTTCATTACCAGTAATGGTGACTTGGGCTTGGTCACTGAATTAGCGAATGCAGAGCAGGCCATAAGGAACCGGTTACTGACAAGGATTGGAACATACCCTAACATTGATACTGATTATGGGAGCGAAGTCTATCAAGTACTTGGGGAGAAGAGAAACCAATCACGGATTAGCGAGTTAAGGGTTTATGTTGAGAATTGCATGTTGGAGGAGCCAAGGGTGTACAGTATCCTTAACCTTGAAATAACCCCCGTGGAGCATGATGTTTTAGTCATTGCTCTTCATTTGCAGCTTGTGGATGGAAGCGAAATAGGATTCGAGGAAAGGATTAACACTTTAGGATAATGATAAAATGGTGCAGGAAACAGAATATTTGGAGTTGTTCGACGGAACAACATTAGAGAAGGATGATGTTATAGATTACTTGAAGAGCAAGTATGACCAGGCTTATTATAATGGTTTGACTAAGGTGACAGATTTCACCGAAGGGAGCGAGGCTTACCACCTATTGGATACAATTGCAAGTTTGTTCCTTGAAGTGCGCGAGGACATCAATGACAATTACTTGATGAGCATGATACACACCCAGGAAGGAGAATTCTTGGATAATACTGGGGACAGTCTTGGAATCTACCGTAAACCTGCAAGCCCTAGTACGGGTTATGTCATCATATATTACAACAGCACAGCTTTGACTGCAGATGAGATATTGAATCAGGATGCAGGTACAATCTGTGACTTGGAAGAGCCGGTCATACTTGAGGACCTTGTAGTGATGACCGATGACAGCATAAGCTTTATCGTTGATGATGCGGATTCAAACTTGAACGGTAACAAGTACATCAGGTTGGAAGCGACTTGCGAGTACGAAGGAGAATACACCAATGTCCTGGATGACACCATCATAATAATTGAGAACGAATTGCCTGCTGGAGTCAGGGTCACCAACACCACCTTCACTGGCGGAACAGACATTGAATCAGATGACGATTACCGAGCAAGGATAATCGACCATCCTAACAATTCCCCTACAGGAAGCATAAACTGGTTCAAGACCATTCCGTTCGTTGATGAAGGGGTAGTTAACCTTGTGCATGACATAGTCCCCTCCAAGGAAGGTGTAAGTGCAGATGAAGACTTGTTGTTGATCTACAATCCAATCGATAAGGATGAGACTGAGGAATCATATAGTGGAGGTCAAGCCGGTATCGTTGGAACATATTATCCTAGCGAGTATGCATTGCGTCAATTCTTTGCATTGGATGAGTACAACATCGTAGGGATAAGTCTTGGTTATCAGAGGGCCACACCACAATATGTATTGGCGGACACTAGCATTACTGGTTACAGTATAGAGTACAAAGTATATGTTAACATTGACATTGCAGAGTATCCTGAGGCCACATTGTCTACTGTTACTCCTAAGGTTGAGGAGGTCATTAGTCAGTTCAATGCTGATGCAAACATCAATCAGGATTTCAATCCTGCTAACCTTTGCGTGCTTATCGAGGAGATACCTGAAGTGACTGATGCAATAATCTACCAAAAAGCAACAAAGACTAGTGACAGCAGCATAGTTTGGGGTATTGTGACTGAACCTATCACTATGGATACAGATGAGGTTTACCAGGTAAGCCCTGATGTTGATGTGATAGATACAGGCCCTGCAAGTGGATTGGTGACTACACCAAGCAAATCAGACAACCCATAAAGGAGGAATATTTAGTATGGCTTATGATGATACCAGTTTAATTGGTGATGAAATCTGCGATTACTATTATGACATTGAGAACAACTTCATGAACCCACCATCTCCGATAGGTTATTTCATTTATAAAATAATCGGTGGCGCTTTCGACAGGTTGAATGATCTTGTGACCCAGTTCCGCATTGACTACTCTATACTTGACTGCAGCATTGGAGAAGTGGAGATTGTGAAGGGTTTGCCTGAAGAAGCGGACACCAATCATACTTATTATGTTCCGCAATACACCACATCCGATGTTTCTTTCACCAGGTATTCCTATGTGGAGGGGGAATGGGTCACCGAGACAGTTGCATGTGATGTGTTGAACAGTTTGGATGTGTTCTGGGGAAGGTCCTATAATCTGGTTAGGCCTCACTTGTCCTATGCTGATGGAGGCGACACTTACACTAGGGTATTGACTGATGAGGAATACCGCATCTTCCTCTACCTTAAGAACCATCAGTTATTAACTATGAAGGATTTACTAGTGGCTTTCGGCAATGCTTTCGGAAGTGCAGAGGTAAGCACTGCACTATTGAACACTATCCACACAGTAGACCATAGGAAGTATGATGTTCCACGATTCTCTAATGACACTTTGAAGGCTTATGATAATGAGGATACGGACATAACAACAGACCTATTGGTCGATAAGGAAGGAGTTAATCTCGTATATAATAGGTTGGCGCAGGGTACAACCAGTATCATTATACCTGATGATGGTTGGGATGAAAACTTCCTAAGTTTGCTTGAAGAATTCATATCCATTAAGGGAAACATTTTAATCACAACAGGATAAGGTATTATGAATTTTGATAAGGAAAAGCTGAAGTTTGATTTGATGGATTGTTTCGATGACAGCACATGGCCTAAGTACGATTTCGACAAGCTAGTGGCGAATGCTGTTGTCGATGATGATTTCATAATCGTACGAGGCAGTAACTTCAAGGCATGCTTTGACAAGCATGATCAGGAATTAATCAATTTTGAGATACAGGAAGGTGAGTATTGATGGCTAATAATTTTTTCAATGACAGCAATAAAGCGTATAGTGAGAATTTGAATGATGGAATACTGGTTGGCAATGCTTTCGCTTGGACATTGGATGTGTCCTTGCCAACTGATACTGATGGTGTTTTCCCTAACAGTAGTGATGTGGTCATGGCTAAGGTGGCGGATGTGAGCATTACACCGAACAGCAACCTAAGCATCGGTTCAACAATTACCAACCGTACCACCAGCGCACAAGTGTACAGGTTGACCGTTTACCCTAACTTCAACCGTTTCGGCGGTTTCAAATCAATCAAGTTGACCGCTACAGGACAGGTCAGTTTCTACATTGCTAATAAGGGGGGAACCAGTCCTATAGCTAGTAACTTGAATTATGATGATTTGAGCAATGTTCCTGAGTTGAAGGTGTTGAAGGAGTATGATATTGTTGTAACTATCCCACGTAATGCTGTTGTCTCTGGCTTGAGTTTTGTGTTCCAGTCCAGCAGTGCTGATGTTAGTGGGAGCATAGCACAATCTAATGTTACTGGTTTGGCTAGTAGCTTGAGTGTTATTGATGGCAGGTTGAGTATTTTGGAGAATGCTGATGATGGTGTTTTCTTCTATGAATTGTATGCTAGTGACTATAATCCTACTATTGATACGAATATTACTGTGTCTTGCAGGTGTACTGATATTCATGGTGATGCTGTTGAGGGTAAGAGTTTGACATTGTATCGTAACGGGACTTCGGTAAGCAGCAGTATAACGAACAACGAAGGAATTGCTTCATGGTCTGTTACTTGCAATGACTGGGGTTTGGTCACTTTTTCAGCAAATACAAGTTCCACTCAGATTTTCGTCAGGGGTTGGAAAAAGGTATGGTCTGCCGAGTCTAATAAGATTGTTGCTTATACGGATGGGAATCATGGCAGATTGATACTGGATGGTCTCGTAAGAAATGTTGTCTCGACAACCTTTGGACAGTATGGTAGCAGTAATCCTTTATCAGACATAGCCCCAATCAAATCCACTTTTTACTTCGTAAATAGTGCGAATATCATTATTCAGATTGGTGCTGATGGGACAATCTGGTTGAAATCAAATACTGGTGCTACACAAAGCAATGTGACTGTTCATGGGCAAGTCGAATGGGGCGTATGAATGAAATTATTCAGCAAGAAATTATAAAGAGAGATCAATATGTCCGATTTATACAATAACCTGCAAGTCTTAATAGACGATAATGTGACTGTCACAGTTGAAAAATATGCAACAGTCACGAAACTGCAAGAACATTACTGCACCGTAAAAGAAGCGGATGAGGAAACGGAACATACAAATGTCCCAATCCTTGATGGTGCAAAACTTCAAGTAGGAGATACTGTTGTGATAGGGTTCATGAACAACAGCATCTATGATGTAGTATGCTATGGTGCTGTCGGAAGAACAGTCCATGATGACACAAAACAGGACTTACTGGTTAGTGGTACTAACTTGAAAACAATAAACCACCAATCCCTGCTTGGAAGCGGTAACATAACAATCGAAGGAGGGGGAAGTGGAGGCTCTGGTGTGGTGATGGTAGGCAGCTTCAGGATAAATGATGAGGGGCATTTGATTGTAACATTGCCGACAGGAACATTGAATCCTTACCATATCAACGAGCAAGGACATTTGATTTATTCAACAAATCCACAAATAGGAGGTAAATGATAATGGCTGATGGAGGCCAAGATTTTGATTTAGGACAAGTTGTAGGTGATGCTGGACCAAAAGGTGACAAGGGGGATACTGGTGCAACTGGTAACGGTATTCAAAGCATTGTACTAAGAAGCACTGTTGGGAAGGTTAAGACCTATAGAATCACTTTCACCAATGGAGACACTTTTGATTTTCAAGTGACTGATGGTGAAGATGGGTCTGATGGAGCGAAAGGTGATAAAGGTGATACTGGTGATACTGGTAATGGCATATCTTCTGTTACCAAGACTGGATCAAGTGGTTTGGTTGATACTTATACTATTACTTTTACGAATGGTAGCACTACTACTTTTACTGTTACTAATGGTAGTGATGCGACTGTTACTATTGTTTCAAGTTGGTCTGCTACAACTTCGGATAGTAAAGTGCCAAGTGAGAAACTTGTGAAAGAGTATGTTGATGGTTTGGTTGGTGATGCAATATTGTATATTAATGGAAGTGGTTCATAAATGCCGAATGATACAAGTACACTTAATGGTTCTCTTTTGGAGATGAAAGACCAGTTGATTTATGAGTTGGGGCAGAAAGGAGTTACTGCAAGTTATGACTCTTCTACTGGATTACTGGGTTTGATTGGTGAAATAAGTAATATTCAGACTGGTGGTGGCAGTTGTTACCATATCGAGTTTAGTGAGGATTCGTATGTTGCTGTTGGTGGAACAGCAACACTAGAAATAACATTACAAGAAAACTATGCTCCGAAGAGTGGGGCAACTGTTACTGTGACTGGGTCTGACTCTTCGTTATACACCTGTATAACGAACAACGAAGGGATAGTTACTGTGACTGTTTCTGTTTCATCTGAAACCACATTCACTTGTAATTACTCCAATGCATCTGATACTTGTATAGTAACAGTAAGCAGTTACTTATTCTATGATGACTGTGCTGTGGATAATACAAGCAATTATAGTGTATTGACTTTAAGGGGCAGTACAAATCCCTCTCTCACTTTTGACTCCTCTAATAGTTGCTACATACTCGCGAACAATGGTTCTGCAAGTGGTGGACAGAGTATGATGGCAATAGGCAGTCTTGCAGGTGAAAACAGTTATGTTATGAGTTTTAAGACAAAGCATTACAATACTACAGACCGTGGAGGTACAGGTTATGCTTACAAAGGAAGCAACGGAATGTACAGTATCTACTATATGCACTATACTGGTGGAAGCGATGGAGGTAACATTACCATAAACCAAGGCGGAAGTGACAGTATTCAATCTAATATCGGTACCAATCATCGTAACGAATGGTTAACACATATAGCAACAGTCACAAATGGGAAAGTAACCTATTCAATCAAAGACGCAAATGACAACACTCTTTACTCCGGTTCTGCAATCACACCAACCAAAGCAATACAATCCGACACAAAACCAGGAATCACTATATTATGGTGGAATGTATCCAAATATTACGTCAAAGACATAAAAGTAGAAGCATTATAAAGCTTCTACTTTCAAGTTTTTAAACCAAAAGTATTTTGAAGAGTCATAACTGACTGCTAATCCTACAGTATTTGCATTATCAGAGAATGTTTGACTGCCAGTACCAGTTAGGGATTTAATCAATGTACCATTAGCTGTATTGTAGATGTTGAATGTCAAATCATTATTGTTCTTGATAAATTCAAAAGTGTACCAAGTATTAGTGCTTTGCGATATAGTTATGTCACCAGTGATACTGTTTCCTTCTCCTGTGAAACTACCATTTATGATACTGGCTTTACCGTTGATACAGGTTAATCTGCTTACATATCCGTAGGTTTGGGTTGTATCCATAAAGACCAGTTTAGGTTGCAAGTTACCAGTTGACTTCATTTGTATGTCTACTGTTATCTTCACATTTTTTGGGAATTGAGTATTAATGATTTTAATTCCACTTGTACCATTACTGCTTGATTTTGTCAAGACATAGTAACCATTGCTGTTATAACTGAATGTGCAGTAATTGTTCACTTTTGTGTATTCACTACTTCTATCAGTAGAACAGTCATCAAAGAACAATGGACCAGTTTGAACGGTAACTGTACAGGTTGCACTTGCAGATTGGTAAGAGGCGGTAAATGTTGTATCTGCAATAACATTATTTACTGTTACACTAGCCAATCCGTTATTATTCGTTATACAGGTGCTTAAAGAACCCAATTATAATGCTTCTACCTTAATATTCTTAACTAAACTTTTAGCCCCAACGTCATAACTCATCAAGAAACCGACAATGTTGCCAGTACTGTCTAATTGGCTACTTGTAATTGTACCAGTCTTGATAAGAGTTGAACCATTGTAAATGTTCAGTTCAACACTTGAACCATCAATTATTAATTCATAGGTCAGCCAATAATTTTTTGCATTCACACCAAGACTTTGGTCATTTATTAGTTTTGTTCCGTGAGAACCAGTTGGTGCATTGATTGTTCCAAGACTGTATGCTCCTGTAATTGAACTCCAAGCTTCTATCATAGTGATGAAACCCTTGTTCTTGGCACTGTTCATTACAAGTGGGCCTGCTTGAGTATTTTGTGAGCCACTTGTACCGATTTTCATATCTACAGTTATTTTGACTTGGTCAGTTACTGTTAAATCCTTTATCCATAAGGTACACATTCCACTTGGGCTTGATGTTCTTGACATCGCATAGCAACTGTTAGTGGAGTCAAAAAGGAAGGAGGATTTTGTCCAGTTAGTAGTTGTATCGTATAGGTTAGTGTTATCAGTATCACAAGCATCGTAGAATAGGTATGATGGTCCGACAGTTACAGTACAACTAGCAGTCACAGTAGAATATGAGGCTGTGAAACTGGTGTCGGCAGAAACATTAACAAGGACACTACACTTACCCGTACTGTCAGTTAAACCGGTGTATACCGAAACAAAAAAAATTAGGATAAAAATTATGACAACTAATAACCCTTGCCTAAACTGCGTATTCTACAACCCTAATGTAGAATATGACTGCGAAATGACAACAGACATACCAGTAATATGCAGCGTCAAAATGCGAAAAATGAAACAAGAAAAACAAGAGGTAAAACATGAAATACGATAAAAAAGCATTAATCCTCGAAGCAGAACAAATCAAAACCTACATGGAAAAAAACAAGAAAATACCCCGAGCATGCACACTTAGCACTGGTGAAACCATTTCACCGTATAGCATAGCATACCTATTTTCAACAATGATTCAGGATAAGATGAAACATTCAAGTTATGATTTGATGAATGTCATAATCTACCATCCTGATAAAGCTTATGCTGACACTATCAAGAATGTTGATGTTGTCAAGAAGGATTACATGATCATGATTGACAATTTCCTAAATTTTTGCAGGAAATATCATAGGGTGCCAAGGTTTGTGACTGTGCCTAGCCTTCAGATTAAGGTATCATTTGAGCTGTTCCTATATTGCTTGTCTAAAATTATAGTGTTCCTAAATAAAAATGGCAAGTTGCCCAACTATTGCAATTTTAACAAGGGATATGTTGCAGTAAAACAAACCAGTAAGGAAACTTCAAAAAAAGACAATAAGAAATCTACATCAACCAGTAAAAAAGCAGCAATATCTAAAAAAATTAGGTTTGTTTCACAACCACATTACCTCACTTTAGGATGTAACAAATTAGGCCAATGCACAAAATCTCTTTGTGGTCCACATACTACACGCCAGGCACTAAAGAAATTTGGCATAACCAAATTCAGTGAAAAGGAAATAGCAAAATTTGCCGGCAGCACAAGTAAAGGAACAAGTCATCAGGGAATCAATACTGCGATAGCAAAAATCAGCAAGCTTACAGGGATTAAATTAACCATCAAATGGGTTAATTTTTCAGACATGGGTAAAACTGATGAGGAAAGATTTGAAAAAATAGGAAAATTATTGGAAGACCCTAACACTGCTGTAATATGGCATATTGCTTATAGCGGTGCAGGTGAGGAAATTGATGATGATTTTATAGGCCATTATGAGTATATTGACATCATCAATATTAAAACCAAATATGTAAGGGCCCTTAATAGTTTAGGTAAAATTAAAAAGGATGGAAGTTATCCTGGACATTTGCAAGATAGAAAATTCAGTGTTCAGTCCTATTTTGCAAAGCATACTACAGGAGGACAGCCTGCACTTGGAATAATTAAGAAAGGATGATATTCATGATGGATTATTTAGATTTTTTACAAAAAGTTAATGATTTGTTTTTTAAGATCATTGGAGAAAATTCAATCACTATAAATTTACAGGTTTTCATCAATGGAAGGAGACATATGTTAGATCTTCCTGATGAGAATGAATTGATTGATGACTATGTACAATAATAAAAATTAGGAGGATTGTATTATGAGTAATTATATTGGAAATATCAGTACTATTGTGAAAACCATCTTGATGATGGTTGCAGGTTGGTTTTTAGGTTATGCTACCTCACATGGGTTAAATCTCCCTATTGATGCTGCACAATTAACAGAGATACTATTTGTTATCGTATGTTTCATAGGGGCTTATATCGATGCAAAATTCCCTAACAGTTTTCCTTTCTTGGGAAATGCTAACCTTGTTGACATGGGAACAATATTAGGCTACCCTTCAGAAGAAGTGGTGTTGAATGATGAGTATATAGCTCCAGATGATTCAGAAATTGAGGATGTTTCTGATGATGGATGTTAAAGGACCAGAAGTAACCCTATTTTTTGTGGAAAAGTTAGTTTTTGAGAGGCCATAAGACTTGATTGTTTTATGGTCTCTTATTTTTTTTTAAATAATTGTATTACATTGCTTGTATTACAAATCGGCAGTTTAATAAGGGATTAAGACTAGAAATAATACATAGGAGAGGCAAATTTTATTTTATTTAAATTTTTGATGTATGGTTTGGTTTTTTTATCATTTCATTTTTGTTTACTCTTCTTGATAATTTTGTATTATTTTATTATTTAAATTATTTAATTGATTATTGATTTGCCTTTCCTGCATTAACAATCACCTTATTAAGTCAACAAATATTTGTATGTATCAAAGGATTAGGAGGGAGTCCCATTTTTTTGTGGATTCCCTCCTTTTTTTATTAAAAAATTATACTGTTCGTAACCTTTAGGATTGTTTAGGTTTCTAATTTTATATACTAGTTTTTACAAAATAATAATCACTCTTTTTTAAATATTAAAAAAACATAACCAAGCCAGAAAATATCCACTTGCTTATTTGGAATAAGTACAATTTTATTTAGTTTGAATGATAGCTCCTCAATTCCTCATCAAAACAGGTTCTATGATTTGGACATTGATATGGATGCGGTGAAAAGCATATTCGCAGGGGGAACTGCAGGAGCTATCTTAGGATTTTTACCCGGATTCGGTCCTGCCCAAGGAAGCATCATAGCACAGGGAGCATGCGGAACAAGTGATGATAGTGATGACACCAAGAATTTTCTCTTGGCTAACAGTGGATTGAATACTTCAGACACTCTCTTCTCACTCATAGCAATTTATTTGATTGGTAATCCAAGGAGCGGAATTGCTGTATATATGTCTTACCTGATTGCCGAATTCACTTTAGCCCATTTGATGATATTCACTTTTGCTTCTTTAATTGCAGTTTCAATATCATTGATGATCTGTTTGAAATTAGGTGATGGATTTTCAAATCTCATGCAGGGAATAGACTATAGGAAGCTTTCGATTGCGGTAATCATTCTAATGATAGTGATTTTATATGCCTTTGCGATTATCTACGAAGGGCCAATATTGTATCTCACTCTTGCTTTGATTACAACCACTGCAATGGGTTTGCTTCCACATTATTTGGGGGTCAGCAAGTCCCATTTGATGGGAGTCTTGATTCTGCCTGCAATTATAATCTATATGCAGATGTACATTTAGATCATGTTTGATTTATTTTTGAGTGTTCTGGCTTGTCTTTTTTGAACTATCCTCCCTAATTTTAAACGGTCTTCCTTTAACATGATTTGGTGATTTGATGGAAAACAATTTTATTTCAAATGATAATGGCTTAATTCCAAAGTACAATGTGTTGAAATTTAACTTTTCAGATGAGGAAAAGCTTATTTTAGAGGAATTAAGAGAAAATCTAATAGATTTGGCTATTTCAGAGAAGATGTCCTCATTTAATGAAGATTTGATATTGGGGGACATCATACGGTTTTTAGAGAATAGGTTACAGAATAGGTTTGATTATGATTATAAGGAAAATTTGGCTAAAAATATGCTGAAGGAATTGATAGGCTATGGAGAAATCAGTTCCCTAATAGAGGATGATGATTTGGAGGAGATAATGGTCATTGGCATAGACAAGCCGGTTTTTGTCTATCATAGAAAATATGGGATGATGGAAACGGATTTGATATTTGATGGTGAAGAAAAGATAACGAACATCATCGATTCGATAGCTCGTGAAACCAATAGGAGAATAGATCAGCAATCTCCCATTTTGGATGCAAGACTGGAAAATGGATCTCGGGTGAATGCAACAATTCCTCCATTGTCCGCCAATGGTCCTACTATAACAATCAGAAAGTTCAAAAAGGACCCGTTGACAATTGTTGACTTGATTCGATTCAACACATTAAATACGGAAATGGCATCATTTTTATGGCTCTGCGTTGATGGGCTTGGAGTTAAGCCAGCCAATATAATAGTGTCTGGAGGAACAAGTTCCGGAAAGACAACACTCCTCAATGCATTGTCCATATTCATCAATCCAAAGGAGCGAATCATAACTATTGAAGACACATTGGAGCTTCAGATTCCACACAATCATATAATCAGAATGGAAGCGAGAACCGTAAACATCGAAAATCAAGGTGAAATAACGATAGAAGACTTGGTGAAGAACTCCCTAAGGCAGAGGCCTGACAGAATAATAGTGGGGGAGGTTAGAGGAAAGGAAGCAATTACATTGTTTACGGCACTCAATACGGGACATTCCGGCTTTGGAACATTACATGCAAACAATTCCAGAGAAACGATTACAAGACTTACCAACGCTCCTATGAATGTTCCTAAAATCATGATTTCTTCAATCGATTTCATCATCATGGAAAAGAGAATCTACAGGTCAGATGGAATTTCCTACAGAAGAATTACAGAAATCGTTGAAGTGGTTGGCATGGAAGAGGGAACTGTCCAGTTAAGCAAACTGTTCGAGTGGGATAGTGAAAAGGACGAATTCAGAAATCTGACAATCATGAGCAAGACTTTGGAGGAGATAGCTAATCTAAAGGGGGTTTCCATTTCCTTTCTCAATCATGAGTGGAAAAACAGGCAACATGTCCTGAACTATTTGGTCAAAAATAACATATCTAGCCAAAAAGATATATCTGACATTCTTGAAACTTATTATCTCAATCCGAAATATGTATTAAATAAGATTGGTGTTTAATTAAATTGACATTTCTTTTAAGAAATTTATTTTAATTAATCGTATTTTTAATTATTTGATGGTAAATTCTATTGGCATTTTTAGTCTAAGGTGATTATTATTTTAGAGGAATTTTTCATTCGATTCACTGACTCATCGATCAATTTTTTCATAAAAGTTATTGATTTCATTATTTCAGTTCTGGATAAGTTTGGTGATAAAAGAGGTTCTGATGAAAGAATAAAAGAAACAGAAGCCAAAATCAAGGAAATGAATTTTGAAAATAAGGAAATCTTCAAGATAAATAATTTCTTAAAGAATGATAGCATTTTTGAGGAATTGGAAAATAGGTATTCAAATAGTTCATCTTCAAATCTTTCCAATTCATCCAATCAATCTCAAAACATTTTTACCAGTTTAAATCTTGAAAAGAATGAGGATTATCAAAATTTTGATGAAAGTGATGATAATCGGATAGGTGTCAAGGATAAATTTTTTGATATTTTAATGAATAACAAATTTATTTCAATAGATGAATCCAATCTTCATGATTCATTTTTAAGAATAACCATAATAATTTTATCTGTCCTAACCTTTGTAGGGGCATTAATTAGCTATTTCATATCTATTGAATTAGGTCTGGCCATTCTAATCGCATTTTTCTTAATTGGCTTTGCTATATTTTATTATCCAAAAATAAAAAGGCAGAATGATTTCTCTTCATTTTCTAAGGAACTTCCTTATGCTTTAAGGCAATTGGCAACTGAACTCAGATCCGGCAAAAGCCTATTTGACTCTATGGATTCCATTTCACGCTCAGATTATGGAATATTGTCCTTGGAGTTTTCACGAGTCCTTGAAGAGATAAAATACGGGGAAAGTACGGAACAGGCATTCTTGAATCTGGAAAAGAGAGTTGATTCGAAGGCTTTTTCAAGGGTCATATATGAAATTCTAACGAGTTTGAGAGTTGGAGCAAATCTTTCCACTTCTTTAACTATAATTGCAGATGATGTGAACTTTGACATTAGGATGAAATTAAAGGAGTATAGTGAAAAGCTGAATGCTTTCATTATGATTTATACCTTTTTAGCTATTCTTGCACCGGTCATTCTTTTGACAATCCTGCTTGCAGCTTCAGTTGTGATTGGTGATTTGGTTCCTGGTGATTTAATATTGGTTCTTTATTCTGTATTTTTCCCTATGATAATCATATTTTTAGGATTTGCAATTAAAAAATTAGAGCCTAAAATATAATGGGACTTAGTTAAAATGAAATGTGTATGGTATTGGTGGCTAATTTTTAAAATAAAGTGATAAGGAGGAAGAAATTGGCTTGGTGTAGTTTGTTTGTTTTATAAATTAAAATATTTCTATAATCATAAGATAAGAACAATGTTTTATTTCAGGTGACACATTGTTCTTATTGTTTAAAGAGCATTATTTTTTTATTTTTAATTTGAGCGATATAGTTTAAAAAATAGTTCCCTTTAAACAAATATTTATTTTATAATTTTTCATATAAAAACTTTATTACTTTTTTCTAAAAAAGTATTACTTTTTTAATATTTTTTTGCTAATTTGTATTATTCTTGTCTTTTTCGAATTTTTTTTAACTTTTTTTTAACTTTTTGTCCATTGTTTACATGTCAACAATCCTAAATTATGTTTATGGCATGTGGAATTTTAGCTTTAATCGCATTATGTATTTTAGGAATTGTTGTAGTGATAATGGATTCTTTTGCAATATAGCCGGAATCCCTATCATTGCAATGACCTATATGGACTGAAGCATTAAGTTCTTCCTGTAAGTTATTGACAGTGACTCTTTCAATCCATGGATTGCTGTCAGTGATTATGATTTCATCGATTCCTTTCTTGTCTAGCTCTTTTGCAACAAGCCATGAAACGAATCTTCCACCATGCAATGAAACGGTGTTTCCATTGACTCCATCTGCAATTTCCTCTAATGTTTTTGGCAGATTCATCTCTTTATACATTTTGGAGTTTTGTATTGTTGCCCAGTGTGCGTCTCCAATTGCAAATGAACCGATTGTTTTCGGATAGATGTTTTCAGGTCCTGCAAGTTTAACTGCATGGGTAAGTGCCAATAATTCATCCCTTTGGACAGGAACTCTTGTTGGCCCTCCTTGAATCTCCTCATTCATAATTTTGATTACTCTTGGAAGCCCAAATTTGCCTCTTCTTGCAGTTCCTGGTTCAAAACCGCACATGTAACCATGGTGGTTTTTAGGAAAACCTGTGATGATTACATTCAATCCTGATCTGAGTCCTGCCCTACATTCGCTTTCATATGCACCATTGGTTGCGACCACTTTTCCAGGACATAATATTCTGCTCATGGCTATTGCCTTTGCAAAACTTTCATTGGTGTTTTCACATCTGTTGAATGGCCCTCCTTCTATGACGAAAACATCAACTCCCATTTCAATGGCTTTTGTAAAACCGGTGATCAATTCATCGTATCCATCTCCAACGAACATGATCGCTTCAAGTCCCTTTCCATATTTTTTTGCAAGGTTTGCCAAATCTTCAGCCTCTTCAAGAGGTGCAGCATGTCCGTCATTACATTGTTCGCTGCTTAAGTTGATTGCAACGGAAGATGATAATTGAACCCATGTTTCCTTATCTTCAAGTTCAGCCTTTTCCTTATCGATCAATCTTTCATGAATCCTTCCTCTTGGACATTCTGTAAAGCTAGGGCCTTTGTTGTAGCAGTCCCCTCCACATCCTACAATATGCTTAGGGAATCTCATTGCACCGTATTTTCCGAAATGGTCAAGATCCAATGGAACGTCTGTGATGTTATAGACCTCTTCCATTATCTCGACACCTCTTTGCCCGTATTTTTCTGCAATGTCTGAAAATGCGTATGCGCAAATGTGTATTGGTGCACCAATCATGTTTGCTAACATGCAGTTGCCGAACAGTTCCATCTTTTCCAAGTCAGATGCACAGGTTCCAACCACAACTTCAGTCAGGTCACATCCTATCGGGAACTTTTTAAAACGGGTTCCTAGTTTCATGGTTTCTTCAAAACTTAAGTCGGATATTGCATCCACAACTGACACTACATCTTTTTTGGCTTTTGCCAATTCTAAAGCACTTTCGTCACTATTTATTGATTCTTTGATAAGTTCGTACATTTTTTACCCCAATTTGAGTCTTTTTCAAGTATTTTCTAAAAATTATTCTAATTGTAAATTCCTTAAGTTATTACTATGCTTTGAAAAAACATCAATAAGTAATACTTTTTTATATAATTTTATTACAAATTCTATTTTTTTATTTAATTTTTCTATAATATAAAAATTTTGTTATTTTTCAACTCTTTTTGGGCTTTTTTTAGATAAAATTTTTGCAGTATTACTTTTAGTTTCATATGGTCCAAAGAGTAATAAATAATTTTAAATATGTATTACAATATATTTATTATTACTACTTTGTAAATTAGTATTACTAAAATCTTAAAAAATTCCTATAAGTATTACTTGCTTTGTAATTTTAGTGATTTGGCTAAATTTTTACTAGTGATTAATAGTTTTTAATGGGTTTTTTAAACTTTTAGAACAGTAATCATGTTTCAATATGATTCATATATTTTCCCTAATTACTCGAAGTTTAATTCCATTACTAGATTAGTGATACAATTTTAGATTAAAATTTTTAACAAAGTGGTAAAATATAAAGGAGATATTTAAAAATGAAAGTAGCAATTTTAGGTGCTGGCTGTTACAGAACTCACGCAGCTAGTGGAATTACAAATTTTTCTAGAGCTTGTGAAGTTGCAGAAGCAACTGGTAAAGAAAATATTTCAATGACTCACTCTACTATTGAAATGGGTGCTGAACTTTTAGAATTAGCAGGTGTAGACGAAGTTGTTGTAGCGGATCCTGTATTCGATGGTGAATTTACTGTAGTGGATGACTTTGATTATGCAGAAGTAATCGCAGCTCACAAGGCTGGAAACCCTGAAGATGTAATGCCTGCAATCAGAGCTAAAGTAGGAGAATTAGCTGAAACTGTACCTAAACCAGCTGCTGGTGCTATTCACTTCACTCACCCTGAAGACTTAGGTATGAAATGTACCACTGATGACCGTGAAGCAGTAGCTGACGCTGACTGGATCATGACCTGGTTACCAGAAGGAGGTATGCAACCTGCTATCATCGAAAAATTCGCTGATGTAATTAAAGATGGTGCTATTGTAACCCACGCATGTACCATTCCAACTCCTAGCTTAAACAAAATCTT
Organism: Methanobrevibacter sp.; assembly: GCA_016838945.1. GTDB lineage: Archaea > Methanobacteriota > Methanobacteria > Methanobacteriales > Methanobacteriaceae > Methanobrevibacter. Next base: position 892 of record JADLKP010000002.1, on the reverse strand, counting down.
TGAAGACTTAGGCAAAAACGTAAATGTGGCTTCATACCACCCAGGTGCAGTACCTGAAATGAAAGGTCAAGTTTACATTGCAGAAGGATTTGCTGACGCAGCATCTATCGAAACTTTAAAAGATTTAGGTACTAAAGCAAGAGGTTCCGCATTCACCTTGCCTGCAAACATGGTAGGTCCTGTATGTGATATGTGTTCCGCAGTTACCGCAATTACCTACGCTGGTCTTTTATCCTACAGAGACACTGTAACCCAAATCTTAGGTGCACCAGCAGGATTTGCTCAAATGATGGCTAACGAAGCATTAACCAACGTAACCAAATTAATGGCTGATGAAGGTATTGACAAAATGGATGACGCTTTAAACCCAGGTGCATTATTAGGTACCGCTGACTCCATGAACTTCGGCCCATTATCTGAAATTGTACCTACTATCTTAGAATCTTTAGAAAAAAGATCTAAATAAGTAATTATGTATTAAAAAAAGATTTAAAAAAGTTTGGTCTTAAAAAAAAGATTAAAATAAGTGTTATAACTTAATTAAGTTATAATAGTTGAAATTGCTCTTAGAGAATGATTTTAGCTACCAAAACTAAAGAAATTAAATTTAATAGACATTAATCTTTTTTGTGAATTTTGGGGTTAATGCTATTAATTTAATTCTTTAGCTGCATTAAATAACATGCTATAATTTATTCCAGGCATAATTCATAGAATTGTGGATAAATTATAATAACAAATTATCTAATGAATTAATATTTATTAACATTATTATTTATTTATTGCCATATTCTTAAAAGAATTTTAAAAATAGTGATGGCATTAATAAGATTCATAATAATTTATTAAAAAAAAATAAGATGATTCTATTATAATTTATTCATAAATTTTT